>JBGAWU010000292.1:0-3905 GCA_044227425.1 Methyloglobulus sp. | reverse complement strand
GAACGTGATGCTGCCGGTCATTGCCTACAATATCCTGCAAAGCATCGAGTTATTGGCAAACGTCAGCCGGTTATTGGCAGACAAGGCGATTGCCGGTTTTAAGGTTCGGGATGACAATTTAAAAATAGCCCTCGCAAAAAATCCGATTCTGGTGACCGCATTGAATCCGATCATCGGTTACGCCAAAGCTGCCGAAATCGCCAAAGCGGCTTACAAACAAGGCCGTCCGATTATCGATGTGGCTGCCGAGATGACAGACATTGACCGTTCAGAATTGGAAAAACTGTTAGAACCGGTGCATTTGACGCAGGGCGGCATTGGGCATTGATTGTCTTCAAGATCGTTACGGACCGTAAATGCCGGTGACACAACAGATTTTGGACAGGTTCTAAGGGATAGGCATGATAGAGCCTATTTTTTTAGTATTCATGACATGCGGGATAATGCTATTTCTAGTCCTGCTTATTGTCTTGTCCAAATTTCGGATAGCGCGTCGGGCGGACTATATTAATTCTTTCGTGTTACCTCAGGGCTTGTTCGGGCGCTTACAGAAACGTCGTCCCGATTTAACAGTTAAAGATTGTCAGTTGGTCAACAAAGGGTTGCGGCAATTCTTTCTGGCTTACCTAAAAAGCGGTCGCAAACACGTTTCCATGCCGTCACAAATCGCTGATGACCTTTGGCATGAATTTATTTTGTATACCCGCCAATATGATCGTTTTTGCCAAAAAGCGTTCGGAGGTTTTTTACACCATACACCAGCGGTTGCACTAAAGGCCAGCCGGAGAAATAACACCGGTTTACGGCGTTGCTGGTGGTATGCCTGTAAGGATGAATTGATCAATCCGAAAAAGCCGACGCGATTACCGTTGTTGTTTGCGCTCGATGCAAAACTCAATATCGTAGACGGCTTCCGTTACGTCGCCGACTGTTCGACTGTGCGTCGTGAAGGCGACAATAACGCGATTGTATATTGCGGCAGTGATTTTTCCGATTCCACTATCGACGGCGGCCTCGATGGATTTGAATCGAGCGATTCGTCATCCGACTCCGGTTGTGCGGGCGATAGCGGCTGTAGCGGGGGCGGATGCGGCGGGGATTAGTGGGGAACGGCTGTCAAAGTCCGGATAAGGTTTTCAAGTGCGCATAGACGCTTCGGCCTAGTGCATTTAAGGCGTAACCGCCTTCCAGAAGCGAAACAATCCGGCCATTGGCATAACGCTGGGCCAAATCGACTAATTTTTCAGTGACCCATACATAATCGGCCTCGACTAACGCTAAGCCACCCATGCTATCTTCTCGATGGGCATCAAAACCAGCCGAAATCAATAAAAACTCGGGCTGGAATCGCTCCAACGCCGGAAGCCAGTGTTCGACAACGGCGGCACGAAATTCCGTTCCAGAACTTCCGGCTGCGAGCGGGACATTGATAATATGGGCGTTGCCGCTATCCTCGCCGCAATACGGGTAATACGGATGCCGGAAGGTGGAACACAGCATTACCCGCGGATCGTCATGGAAAATAGCTTCTGTGCCGTTGCCGTGATGGACGTCGAAATCGGCAATGGCGACCCGTTGCAAGCCATATTTTTTAAGGATGTGGACGGCAGCAATCGCCACGTTATTGAAAATGCAAAAACCTGCGGCACTGGCGCGTCCAGCGTGATGTCCGGGCGGGCGGATATTACAAAAGGCGTTGTCCACTTCACCGGACATCACGATATCAACCGCTTTAACAGCCGCTCCAGCCGCGTACAATGCGGCATTCAAACTGTGGGGGTTCATCGCGGTATCGCCGTCCAGATAAACCATCCCGGATGCCGGAGATTGAGTAAACACCGATTCGACATAACCTTTGCTATGGACATCTTGGAGTTGTTCCTTGCTTATTTGCGGTACATCGTAATGTTGTAACAGGCTCAACAAGCCGGATGAGATTAACCTGTCTTCAATGGCAGTCAACCGCGCTGGGCATTCGGGATGGTGCAGCCCCATGTCGTGTTTAAGGCAGTCCCGGTGCATTAAATAGGCAGTGCGCATACTGTTAAGCTTAGCGTCATTCCAGTGACAGGATAAAATCCCACTGAACCTTACTGACCGGCATTATGGATAAGCGGTTTCCACGTTTTACCAAAGCAAAATCGGCAAGTTCGGGCTTTTGTTTGAGTTCGGTTAGGGTAATGGTTCTGCCCAATGTTTTCACATATTTGACATCGACCATCATCCAGGCTGGTTTTGCCGGGTCACTTTTGGGATCGAAATGGATGTTTTCAGGGTCGAAAGCGGTATGGTCTGGATAACCTTCCCGGCAGATTTCCATAATGCCCACTATTCCCGGTTCGGCGCAGTTGGAATGATAAAAAAAGGCGAGATCGCCCGTTTTCATCTCATCCCGCATCATGTTCCGCACCTGGTAATTCCGTACACCGTCCCAGTGTTCGCATTGGTTTGGCCTATCTTTGAGGTCATTGATCCCGAAAGTATCCGGTTCCGATTTCATTAACCAGTAATTCATTATTTTCGGTTTCCTATGGCTCGGCAGGGTTAAACAGTCAATTAAAGTTTACCGCAACACCGATATTTAAAAAATATGAAGATGGCTGATTTCCATCATATTCGCCTTTTGCCATAAATTTCTAAGCAATCAACCCGTTGCATTGCTTTTTTCGGTATGATAAAAAACGTATGTGGATGAGTCATTTTGTCCGCAACGGGTTTTTTATAAACCTTGTAAACTATATCGAAATTTACAGTTAAGCTTAATAATCACAATGAAACTGAGGAAAAACCACATGAAAAAACTACTTTTAGTAATGACTGCATTCGCGATGGTTGTTTTGATGCCTAGCTTATCTACCGCTGGCGAATCGGATACCTGTAAAGGTTGTCACAATGATTCGATTGCGCCAAGTTTTGACAAGTTGAAAACTAAATATACAACCGCGGACGAGTTAGTGGCAGGTGCTAAAAAAGCAACAAACCCGATGATGCAAGCTGTCCAGGCAGACGATGCCAAATTGAAGGCGGCAGCTGCAGAAATCTTTAAATAAACGCTTTATTGTAAGCAACCAATTGATTTAACAAAAATTTTCATCTGGATAACGAGGCTATGTCATTTCCAGCCTCGTTTATTCCTTTTAAGTCCCACCAAAGCCCTTCCCAAAAAAACATAATCCTGATAATAGCCCATAGGTTAGGGTGAATTTGTGAACCCCAACAACTAAATTGCCCGCATTCACGTTGGGGTTCGTCCTTTTTATGCCCTGTGGGTACACCCCGAGTTACGGGCTTAAATGCAAGGCGCTCGGCGCAATGCCTGTTGGTGATTGCACCTTACCGGGTTGTCATACTATTGCAATTATCTTTATCCATAATGTTTTCGCTGTCTAATAATTATAAGCCCTACGAGGAGAACACTTATGAAGAGTCGCGAGCGTCGTAAATTTATGCAATTGATGGGAGCTGGAGCGATGGTGGCATCGCTACCCGCCAGTATAACCCGCGCCCTGGCCATTTCAGCCAACAACCGTACAGGTACTATTAAAGACATTGAACACATCATTATTTTGACCCAAGAAAACCGCTCTTTCGACCATTATTTTGGTACGATGCGCGGGGTGCGTGGTTTTGCCGACCCGCATGCAGTCACGCTGCCAACCGGTAAACCCGTGTGGCACCAGCCAAATGGCGCGAATGAATTATTGCCTTTCCGCCCGCCCGTCAACAATTTAGGCTTAACCTTTTTGCCTGACCCACCTCATGGTTGGAATGATACCCATGCCGCCTGGAACTTGGGCAATCATGACCAATGGGTGCCAAACAAAGGTGCCGTGGCAATGGCTTACCATAACCGCAAGGACATTCCTTACCATTTTGCGTTGGCGGACGCTTTCACCATTTGCGAT
>JBGAWU010000291.1:0-3909 GCA_044227425.1 Methyloglobulus sp. | reverse complement strand
TAAACCCACAACGAAGCTTTGGCGTCGTCAACACGAAAAGCAAACTCGGTGCCTAACGGCGCAGCATTGGCGATTCCGGATTCTATTTTAACTTCTTTAGGTTTGCGACTGAGGTAATACAGGAAACCTTTAACAACATCCAGTACGGACGTTTTGTTGAGATTAGTCGTCTTTAAGGTGAGAATGGTGTTTTCATTAAGCCGCAAGACATCGTTTCCTGGCAGTAATAATGAGCCGCGGCTGTCCGACTTTACCCAAATACGGCTGCCTTCGCAAATCGGTTGGTTTAAGTTCGCTTCGAGCCAATTTCCATTTCCGTTAGCATCGAAAACAATAGTGCCTTGGACGGAAATCAGTATGGATACTGATTCGCTAGGACAATTTTCGAACGCATAAGCATCTTTCGACCAAAACAACGGTACGAAAAAAATGAGCAGTAAAATTAAACTGTACTGCATCTTAACTCCAATGATAATCCTGTTATTTTTTGATGTCAGGCGAAGGTATTAAATCTTGTGCCTGCGTATACCGATTGAAAGCAGCAGGGGATGGTAATAGACCTGTTTCCGCATAACATCAGTTATTTGTTTCGATATTAGTCTTAATGTAAGGCTTATACAAGTCAATAAGTCACATAAAGTCATAAGCTAGAGAGAATAGTCCTAAGCCCCCTGCTAAAGGACAAAAACCCATTAATGGTGGTTTGCCTCCGTGGGGTTTCATTCGGTTTTTTAGTCACAGACTTAAAGCTAAAACGGCGATAACCTACAAGCGATGTTTATTTGAGAGGTTAAACAAACATAGAGCGAACTTCCGTGATTATCTAACGTTTGGAACTTAGAAATTATCGAAAGCGGACAGGCGGTAACGACAAAACCCTAAAACAAGGAATTACTAATGAAACACTTTAACGATTTAGCTTTTCTCCGCCAACTTTGTTGCTTGGGCTTGGGTAAGGAAATCGTTATGCCCGAGTTTCTCAAAGCTGTCGCACAAATCATCCCATCGAGCAATAATTTATTTATTGGAATTTCTGAAAACGGTGAACCTGATTATTTTCTTGGAGAATCCTTTATTTCAAACCCTCAAGAAATCGCCACGACCTTTTCAACGCGCTTTTTTAATAAAGAAAATTTACAAGGCATTGCGGAGTTGGGCTGTGGTTCCGTAATTACGGACCACCAAGTCTTAGATAACCTGTTTTCCCAATCGGAGTTCTACCGAATGATGTGGGAGCCTTACAAAAGGCACCATTTTATCCTTGCGCCGATTTTTACCAACAACCGGTTAGCGGGGATGCTTTTGTTGTTCCGTCCGCAAGAAGAGCTGCCATTCAGCGCATGTGAGATAGAGCTTTGCAAACAACTGTCTCCCTATGTTGCCCACGCTTTACAAAAGTGTAAGTACATAGGCGTGAATTATGTCATGAAAGGTCAGCCAGGATTAATAGTCTCCGATAATCAAGGTAATATCCTGAATGTAAGCGCTACTGCTAAAAGTTTGCTGAAGCTTGTTACTCAGTCGGATTTTAATCCATTCCATGAGCAACATAATCCAATTTTACCTCCCGAGATAATCGATCTTTGCCGAAACCTTAATATGTTATTTAAAGGCGGTGACGCTCCAGCGCCAGTGTTTATTAGGGCAAACGACTTTGGTCGGTTTATCTTCCGGGCCTACTGGCTGGATCCATTGAATAACGAGCCGAATGGGCTTATCGGCATTCTTATCGAGCATCAAGAGTCAGTAGAGTTAAACATCGCCGGGAATATGCAAGCGCCTTCTTATGCGACAAAAAAAAGCAATCCTCTTAATGCGGGCTTTTGGTTGCACCGATGGAAAAATCGTTTAACGGCTTTACAACAAGCCAACCTCAGTATTAAGGATGTAACTGAAAAATTTATATAAATACTACAAAAAGCATTCAGGAGATGAAAAATGTCCGACTATTCATTGCTTAATTTAAGTGTCAAAGAAATTTCTTTTATAGAAAACTCTATTCAATCTCAAATCAACGAACTTTGCCGGTTACAGCGTTTCGAATCCCACAAAGAAGTTTTAGATACGCATCAGAAAGTATTGGAACTAATCGAAGTATTAAGGACTATACGATATCGGAAGACAATAAAAAGATAACCTGAAACCTGCCAATTTTTCCTGAGAAAACAAGAAAGCCATGAAAATCTTACTGTTGTCTTCCGCTTACAACAGTTTGACACAACGGGTTCATATTGAACTTGTACAACGCGGCCATTCTGTATCCATTGAAATTGCACTAGATGGACGCCGCATGTTAGAAGGCGTCGAATTATTCAATCCTGACCTTATCATCTGTCCCTATTTACGGCAACGAATCCCGGAAAGTATCTGGCTTCATAATATTTGTATTGTCCTCCACCCAGGGATTAACGGCGACAGGGGGGCTTCTTCCCTAGACTGGGCCATTCAAAATAACGAATCGGAATGGGGAGTGACCGCAATACAAGCGACCGAAGAAATGGATGCCGGCGATATTTGGGCAACCGCTACCTTTAATATGCGCCCCTGCACCAAAAGTGGCATTTACGCATTGGAAGTTACCGAAGCGGCTGTCAGTGTGGTTTTACAATCGCTGGGGCGTTTTAATGAAAGCAACTTCGAACCCGAACCCCTAGATTACCGGAAACCGGATGTTAACGGTCGGCTACGACCAAACATGAAACAAATTGACCGGCAGATTGACTGGCAAACCGAACCTACCCAAACGATTTTAACTAAAATTAAAGCCGCTGACGGTAATCCCGGCGTATTGGATAGTATTTTAGGCAATGAATATTATCTTTACGGAGGAATTAAAGAAGGCTACCTCAGAGGGGAGCCTGGTGAATTGTTGGCTACCCGTTCAGGCGCGGTGTGTCGGGCTACGATAGACGGGGCCCTATGGCTGTCGCAGCTTAAGCGCAAGCCCAAAAACGACGGAAAACCTTACATAAAATTACCTTCGACGCTAGTACTAGGGGAAAAAATCAAAACGCTACCGGAAATACCTGTCAGCCTTTACCACAATAAAGCCGACACTTTCAGGGAAATCTGGTATGAAGAAAATAATGCAGTCGGTTTTTTGCACTTTGATTTTTATAACGGCGCAATGAGTACCGAACAGTGTTTGCGTTTGCGCGAAGCTTTCTTGGAGGTTTGTAACCGTCCTACGCGGGTATTGGTTCTCATGGGAGGACGGTCAACTTGGTCGAACGGAATACATCTGAACATCATCGAAGCATCGATTAACCCCTCTGAAGAATCCTGGCGGAATATCAACGCCATCAACGACCTTATCCATTCGATTTTGACAACCACGACTAAATTAACCGTAGCCGCCATTCACGGAAATGCCAGCGCTGGTGGCGTACCGTTTGCCTTGGCTTGCGATAAGGCCTGTGTCAGGTCGGGGGCAATTTTCAGTCCCCATTATAAAGGCATGGGATTGTACGGTTCGGAATACTGGACTTACATTCTTCCCCAACGGGTCGGTTATGAAAAGGCGAATGCAATCACTCAAGGTTGGATGCCTATAGGGATGCAGGAAGCCAAAGATATTGGCCTGGTTGATATTATTATTCCGGAAATGTTCGCTGCTTTTGACAGAAAAATTGAAATGCTGGCAGAAACGCTGGCCCACAGTAAAAATTACGGCCATCTATTAAAAAATAAAGTACTCCGACGAAAACATGACGAATTTATCAAGCCACTGAAATATTACCGTCAGGAAGAACTTACCCAAATACGGAAGGATGTTTTTAAACCATATACCCCCTATCATTCCGCAAGGAAACAATTCGTCTACAAAATACCGTTAACGGAAAACACCGAGCGTCTAGCGCTACATCGACGTCCTGACAAAGCGGATGGCATAGTCATTCCATTCAGGTT
>JBGAWU010000290.1:0-3952 GCA_044227425.1 Methyloglobulus sp. | reverse complement strand
TGTCTTCCGCAGTTGCTGAAAGCGGCGCAAATACGTTTCGCGGCATTCGTTAAGCTGTTGCTGCGGATGTTCGACATTCAAAGCATCCAATATCTGGCGACGAGCAATGAAACGTGTGAACGCTTCCAAGTCTTGGCGATAATATTCATCATCCAGGACTCTGGAACGTAGTACGTCATCTGGGCAAACGCCTAGTTGTCCCAATAATGTTTCACGGTTCCGTGCGATCACTTGCGCCAGCGCCGTTTCCTGTAACGCTGCTGAATTCACGATGATATATTCTTCTACCGATACGGGATCACCACAATCCTCGGGCTTTTTTCTACTGTGCCCCATCTCCTCAAACTCAAGCAATGCACCCAGGCAGGACAATTCATTCTGAATCTGCTTATTCCTATTGATAAGCCGCAGCACGGCGACAGATTGCGGAATCTGCCCGTCGGCGCACAATTCTTCAACCTCAAGCCATACCCCTAATTCGCGGATTATTTTCTCGCCCAAAGCGATGATTCGGGAGGTAAAAAATGACTCCCGTTCGGCTATCTTCCCGTGCAAGCCCAACTCTTCGGCAATATTGTAGAGCGCCATCGATTCTTCCAGCCAGGTGCGGATATAACCTTCGGTCATACCTGCGGATTGGGTAGTCAGAACATGTAACGTCGGCAGCTCCCGCCGAGGCAGTAATGCCTGGGGGGTAAGACGGGCAACTTCACGGTCGAAATTGTTCTTGAAGCCGCAACCTTCCAGTACTTGCCGCACCGACTCAAGCCATGAACCGGTGGTTTGGTAATGCTCCTTAAGCTGCTGTAAATTTTCACCGCCCATAAGGATTTGTCTCATTGCGTCGTATGGCGCAAGTTCTTCGCATTCGATTAATTTTTGAATTTTATCGACCTGCAACCGATACATCTCGCCTATGAACACGCCTAAGGCGGCAATTTCGCCTTGCTTCGATTCTTGTTGCAACCGTCGGCGCAGGGCGCTTTCGTCAAGACCCGAAAACTTTCCACTACCAATGAATTCCCGTGCCAAGGCGAGGAACTCGCTCTCTAAAACCAAGCGAAGGTTACACGCCCAAAGATCGGCCATTTCTTCGCGAAAGGAAACTTCCATGCCGGAAATATCAATGATCGTACGGATACTTTCCCGCCCTTCTTGAACTAAGACTTCCTCCTTAATAAATAGTGGGATAGCCTCAATCCAGTGATCCGCCACCGTAAGCCAGCCATAGTCAGGGCTACTGTAGATACGGTCTCCAGCAAGCCGGATCAGTTTCCGTAAATTTTCCGCCTTGCCGGAATAAGGATCCTGGAATTCGTTGATTTTAATCAGCAAGTGGGAACCGGTGGGCGAAGGCCGCTGGCTAATAACAACATAAGCGGGATGCCGCTTAGAAGAGTTTAATAATTCCTGGCGAACGCGGCCTATCAAGTGCAACCTTTGTCCAGCCAGTTCCATAATGGCTTCGTACCTGCTGGCCACCTCGAATTGACCAATCAATGGATCGTTGTAGCTCTCCACACTTGACCGGGAAGGCGCAAGTGCGTCCGTCAGCGCTTTTTTTTGTTCATCGAGAACAGCCACCTCGAAACGTTCGCAAGCGCCTTCCAGCGTGGTCAGCGAAACTTCAACGGAACTGCCCAACAACAGTATCAAAGCCCCGGAACTGGCTTGTAAACCCGGCGAAGCTTTCGTTAGCAAAGACAGCTCGGAAGCCAATTGCCGCCAAGTCGAATTTGGCGTCAGAAGTACCGCATTGGCGAATAGGGTCGCCTGATTGTGGAAGGCGCGGCTCATTCGCCCGAATATCAATTGTTGCCGGGCTTGGCGGACTTCGGTGGATAACCTTTCGATATTGCGCTGTTCCAACGGCCTGTCATAAGCGCACAACAAACGGTAAAGCTTGGCCCGTTGCCCGTCCACATCGTTTTCCTCTTGGAGTATACCCAGAGCAACCTGACGCGGATACGGCAAATCCACCCTATCCTGCCCAAGTAACCAGGTAATCTGTCGATCGAGCCATAGCTGTTGTTGGCACTTATCCATAGCGGCGGACGAATGGGATGCCACCCGTTTCAGGAACATCGAAAATAGATTGCCGCTATCCAAGATATTCCCTTCCAGTACCGTGTGCAAACAATCGCGTTCGGCTTTCGAAAACGATGTGTAACATTCGACAACTTTAGCTAAGGCTTGGCGCTGGCTCCAACCCAACCAACACAAAAAAATATGACAGTGCGCCAATAACAACAGAGAATCGAAACCTTGTTGATCTTTGGTTTTAGCTGTGGACTCTATATCCTGGTGATGTGCGTCAGAGTATCCGAATAACGAAACCAAGCCGCATGCGACTGAAACCGTATCTGTCGTCTTATCCAACGTCATAAGAACGTCCTGTCCCTCTGTAAAAGAAAAGGGAATTTCGTACCCGACCCGCTCGCCAATCTTGCCGGAGAATGACGCATCGGATTTGAGCCAGGCTAACAGTTGTTTCAGCGCATTTTCACATAACCGTGCAGTAATTGCGGCTCTGGTGTCGGAATCGCCAATAAATGTTATTCGACCTTCCGCCCAGTTATCCAGCCTGAAATGATAAATACCTCGGGCGACAATGGATCCGAGCGTACGGCAACCATATGAAGTCCCTTTCTCCGTATCCAGCTTTTCGATAATACGCAAAGGAAAATTTTCGTTACTCACTATCATTCATCCCTAAAAACGGAAAGATCATACAGCCCACTGGAGCCATACGACATATTTAAGATCGGCAGCCCTTTCTGTAAGGACTTGTAATGCACTAAACAAGAAATTTGCACACAACAAATTCGAAGCCTAAAGCCCTGTTGATTGCCACAGCTTACTTCGAGAAAACCGGAAGAAATACCCACATTCTGCCATAGATATTGTTACCGGTTTATTACGAGACGAGCCTTTAAAGCTACGTTCAACTATTTGCGTTTACAAATTGAATGCACACTTTTTTGGGGAATAGTTACAAAAACGGCAGCACGAACAAATATACATCGATACGGATCGCTTTTTTCACCATTAATTTCCCCAATACTGGTTTCCTGTAACGAGTTAAGCTCGTAAACATCGAAGATGTCATTGCAAAGGAGCTAGCGACAGGAGAGACTTGTGCGTTTCGGATTTCTCCCATTGGTCGAAATGACACCATTCCTTCTTAACTTAACGGTATTGTTCTAGTGGTTAAGCCAAATCTAATCAACAAAACCCAAAATAAGCGCATCGATAACTTCCATCCGGAATTATTATGAACAAAACGCATGCACTCTTAAAAATAGGCCATTTAACGCTTGCCGTTTCTTTGGCCTTAGCCGGTTGCTCCCATGCCTTGGTCAAGGACTACACCCATCAGGATAATTCGGGTACCTCAGAGTGCTCGGGCAGTGAATGGGCGGACGACTCGACCTTGGCTGTTTTACCGCTCCCTGTCGTGGCGTTTTTTATGCCACATACCGATTTAAACGAGATTAAGGCTGACGATTATCTAAAGCGCTGCGGCGACAGCACGAAGTTGATTAACCGTGAAGTCACGGTGGGGCATGGCGCGTGTGTGCCTACGGTATTGACCCGATTCTTAACCCTGGGTATCTGGCAATGGTGTCCTGCGCATGTTTCCTGGGAAGCCGACGTACTCCCATGATAGTTCAGCGAGTTGTACCTATAGGGATTACGACAACAGGCATTGAGCTTTCTATTTTTCAAATAATTAAGGCTTGTTAATCCTGCAAGCCTTAATTATTGCTATTTTTCAAGTCTTTATACCAGTCTCAAAAGTTAAGCCACTGACGAAGAGACAACAGCGCCGTTATCATCCAAAGTTAACAGTAACCGCCCATAGCAGGATTTCTGGTCGCACTGGCAACCCGAACCTTCCATGATGCTTTCCAAAAACGTCGTATAGATCAAAACGCGCTTTTCATCACGT
>JBGAWU010000028.1:0-12137 GCA_044227425.1 Methyloglobulus sp. | reverse complement strand
ACATACCAAGGGTTTTGAGACCTCTTTGGTATGGGAAATGTTCGATTGGTGGCGTTGGGACTTGACCTACAGTTTTCTCGACACCCATTTAAAATCGAACCAATTTTTACAAGAAACCATTTCGCCCCGCCATAAAACGTCAATACGCTCGGTCTTGACGCCGTGGCATAACGTCAACCTGGATTTATGGTTGCGCTATGCCGGTGACAGTTCTTTTTTCACCATCAACGGACCGCTTGTTATCCCCAGTTATGTCACCATGGACGTACGCTTGGCATGGAAACCGGTTAAAAACATCGAGCTTTCATTAATCGGTCAAAATTTGCTGGACAGCAACCATTTAGAAGCCGCCGGAGAGGCATTTGCGAACCCTACGCAAATACCAAGAAGCTATTACGGCAAGATTAGCTGGGAGTTTTGATATGAAATAATAAACGCGCAAAAAGATTTCTCCTGTGCGCTAAATGTTAGTTAAATAAAAAAGGCGCAAGTGGCTGTAATTCCGATTACGCCTTTTTTAAATACCTCCTAACCCAACCTGCTTAACCTCCAAGCATCTCCAGTGCCTTAATGCCGGGCAGAAAAAAATATCCGCCACCGCGCAAGGTTACAAACTCAGGGAATTCGCAAACCCGCCTTCTTAAAGGGGCATCTTGTATCGTAAAATTTCGCTTAAAACCTGGATAGATTGAACTGTAAGTGCCAATCAAGGGATCGTCCTCATCGTACAAACCGTTAAATTTCAGGTTATTTACCCAGGTGTGCTGGATAAACTCGAATTGCCGTTCGATATTCGCGTTCAGGCAGATAAAGAACAGTCCGCGCTCGCCGGTGGCGTCATCCTTTAGGGGATCTTGCAGGAAGTTACCGTAGCTTCTTCCCCGGCGGATGATGCGGTGCCGGTTGGCGACTTTTAATGAGGTTTGGATATTGCCTTCTGGCACGACACCGGGCTTTACTTCCACCTCTACCCCCAAGCCTTGCCCGCGCGGATTGGTGCGGCGGATATGAGACCCGAATGGACAGCCTTTACCGTCAAGATCGTCCCTAAAGTCGAAGGTATTCAAATCCGCCTGATTATCGTTGTCGGTTTTAGGCGTGGAATTTTGCCCCGGCTCAAGTACGGCACCATTTTTCCAGCGGCCAACAATTTTGGCTGCAAGGTATTCCGGATCGATTTTCTGTTTTTTGGCTTCTGCTTTAACAAATGTCCAGAAGCTTTTAACATCCTGTTCCAGTTGCCTGAAAACCAAGTAAGTGCCATTAAATCCGAATTTTTTTTCATCAGAAACCGATTCATCGCCTGGCACGGTCGTCACTTTTCCGTCATAACCGTTGGGATAACCCAAGATAAACTCGCCGGTCGGAATCACCTGTTGCGCCTGCGGACTCATTGACGCCGGATTTTGCGCGGATTTTGAAAACCCTGCCACAACGGGGTTGGAAATACCGTCAGCGAACCCGAAATGCTCTTTTTCAAAGCGCCCGACATTATCCAGATTGATTGTATCCAGCCTGTCGATGACCTTCAAACCGCTTTGTGTTAAAGCGGCTTCCTCTTCACTTTGGCGTTTGCCGTGGGTTGCCTCGTCTCTGGAGTAGAGCATCAACAACAGGTCGACCGGCTTGGCGCCGTTTCCCCACTTCCATGATTTCGCATTGTTATTGCCCTCGTCGCCCAGAATTGTCGCCCGATTCAGCGAATGCATCCCATCCTGGAACGCCTGTTCGAAATAATTGGCGGCTATCCCTAATTTGCCCAATCCTTCTTTGCTTAATGCCAGATTCAGCGTATCCGAGGTTTTCCTCGCTTCCTTACTGGGTTCGCCCGACGTAATCCGTTCCGCAGCCAGTTTTTTCAGCCAGGGGCGGACTTTGTTAACATCCTTGATTTCCAATAAATAATAGCTACAGTGCGACATGTCGCCATACCCACTGAATAGCAAGCCTTGGGTATCCCGCATTTGATCATCATTAAATATTATATTTGCCATTGCCTTCACCTTGCCCTTATAAACGTTTTAGCCAAGCAGAGAGTTCCGTATCCGTAAAATTCGCAAACAACCCTTCGTGTATTTTCATGTTGTTACCGATGTTCTTCACGGACAAGTCGGGATAGGCGGAATACCAGATCGATTCAGGCCGCTGGCTATTGCGGGCAAAGGTTTTAAAACGTTGTTCATCCCTTGCTCCGGCGGGAAAAATACTAGTCCATTTTTTATTTTCATCGAATACCGCACCGAGCAATCGAGTATTTGGAAAGCCGCCCGGTATCACGTTCGATTCGGTATTGCTCCAAACAGCCGTTAAGCCAACGGCAGCGTGATCGATAAACTCGCCGAGGTAGTTTTCCCAACTGCCGTCGTAATTGCTGAAAAACAGCAGCCGAGTACGTTCGTTCGAGGTTTTTCCCGGCAATATGATCCAGCGCGCAAAGTGGATGGTCACGATTCCGCTCAAGTTGCCTTCCGTTGCAAATACCTTGGCGATCAGGTTAATAAAAAACAGCACCGCAGTTAAAGTATACAAACGGAATTTACCGGGTTTGACGTAAATAATACTGCTCAGATGGTTTTGCGACTGGCGGTTTTCCACGTCCTGCAGGTCTTTCTTATAACTGGATTCCCATTGCATTCGATTATCCTGCTTATCGGTCATTTCCTTAAATAACAAATAAGTAATGAAAGCAATAGCTGAACCCACTACGACGCATAAGCCTATTTCACCTGCAACCATATATGCGAGCAAAAGGACAGCCGCAAGCAAACCTAAAATCACCCAATTCAAATAAGGTGTCAGCTTCCGCCCGATTTTTACCAGCAGGGAAGGCTCTTTTGGCTTCTTTGCCTGGAAATCCGGCAAGGTTTGGGTCAAATGATCGATGATGCTTTGCTTGATCTCAGCTGATTGCAGTTTTACCAGCTTGGTCCTGTTGGCATCAATATAAGATTCAATCGTCGAGCGCAAGTTAAGTTGATACTCGAGGACGTCCTTAGACTGTCCGGGATAACCGATGTAAAAGGCATTGGCGCCGCGGTCGTTGGCGAGCAGCAAAGCTTCCAGCTGGGCATCATCCGGCTTGTTGCCGTCTTTACTGTAACCTTGGCAACAACGGAAAACATTGTGGGCAAACTCAGGGTATTGTTTAATCAAATCAGCCAGAAATTCTTTCGGCGTACCGTCGATATTGGCTTCGAAAACCAGTATCGGCGCAGCTTTAGCATACCCTGGCAAGGGCTCTTCGTCTTCAATGATAATAAAACAACAGTAATGCAGCGTCTTAAGGGTGGAAAATTGGATTTCTTTGGTTGTTTTTATATTGTTGCCAATCTTTCCCAGATAGTCTCCTAGCTCTTTTTTACGGTCTTCAAGAATATCGAGTACAACAGTTATCGGTTTCTGTTCCATATTATTTTTCCTCGCGGCTGGGAATGGAGAACAGGCTAATGGTCAAAAGCCAGTACGAATTGGTCGGGGAATGGCCCGTCCCATAGCATAGTGCTGTGTTTTCTGACGTTGGGTAGCCGCACAACGCTGCCAACAATGATTGGGATTTGAATCCGGTTGATATATTCGCCGAAACAACGGTGCATACCGTCGCCGAAATGCATGTAGCGGTCTAACGGCCTGTCTATCCTAATCTGCTCGGGGTCGGGCCAAGCCGTTTCATCGAACATGGCTGAACCGGTCGCCACAAACACCTCGTATCCTTGCGGTATATGGACACCCGCCAACTCAACGCCGTTACGGGAAAAACGCCGCATCACGCTGGCCATGCCGTCGAAACGCAAGACATCGAAACACAAATGCCGGAAAGCCACTTCATCATCAACGACTGCCTTCGCCTGCGCCAGCCAGGCCGGATGATCCAGGAGTTGCTGGACAATCAATGCGCTGACCTTTGACGTTGTATCCAGTGCGCCCACAATCAAACCTGAAATATTGCGGCGGATTCCGTCATCATCCAATGAGATTTGCTTATTAACCTGCATTTGCACCATACGGCTCAGGAAATCCGTACCGACTTGTCCCCTGTTAATTTCTTTTTTGCGCTCGGCAATTAAGGCCAATAAATAAGGGCCAAGCTCATGAAAAGCAGATTCCGCCGTGACCTGAATGCTCCGGTCGTTCGTCAAATTGATGAACAGGTCGTGGAACAAAGCCCGCATCCAGTGCATTAATTTGGTTTCAGTCGGCCCCGGCGTTCCGAAATACTCGCCGATAAAGCGCGCCGCCGCGGGTCTCGACAGACTGGACACCATATCGATACGGCCAACCGGCAAGGCTGCGCTGATTAGGTCCTGACAATGCTTCTTTGCGATAGCGCTGATTAACTTGCTTTCATCGCCTTGGATGACCTTGCGCGTATCGCCTTGCTCGCGGGTATATTCTTCCGAACGGTCCATCATCAGAAAAAAAGGACCGTTTAAGCGCAGCATATTGGGGCCGTTGATTTCGGCAATGGTGAATTCGGTATCTCTCGCCAACGCCTCGCGGACATCGGCATCACGGGTGATGACTGCTTTTTTTCCTATTAATAATACCGGTTTGTGTTTTCGCAAAATTTTAAAGGCCATACGCTGCACGGGCATACCTGTCGCTAGCGCAAGTAAACGGCTTTTGTAGTAGTTGAAGCAATTTTCCGGCATAGTCGAAGCCGGATGATTCGTCAATTCGGCTTGCGGTACCGGACGGTGTTCCTTGTATATGTTTAATGCGAATTTACCGGCGACGGTTTTTTTCATCTGCGCTGAATAATTACGCATCGCCTCCGGTAAACGAGCCTGGTCGGGCAGCAAGCTACCATAATTATCTGGAGCCAGCAGGGGGCCGGCCATTGCGGCAAAACAAATATCCGCTATCGTTAGCTTATCGCCGACCAGATAAGGTCTGCCATCTTTCAGCAAGGCATCCACCGCATCGAAAACGAGCTCGATGTCTTTCGTAAACGAATCGGCCAAATGCAGTCCGGCAGGTAACGATTGCTCCATCCTCGACCGAATCTGAGGATAAAACCGCTCAGCCAGCCAGGTTTGCCAAGCGGGGACTTTATAAGTAATTACCGGCAGCAGAAGCGCCTTTTCCGGCAGGCAATAAGAGTAGCAATAGCTACTGATCGATGTAACCAATTTGTCGAAGAACAGGGTCAACAAACGTTCAGTTTCCGCATTTTGGTTTGCATCTGCGGGATAAAGCCTTAACGATGGTGGCACTCTGGCGTCGATGTATTTGATGGCTTGTCGGGCATTTGGAAGCGTCGCTTCGCTGCTGATAAACAAAGGCACATCGATACCGCCGCCATGCAAAAGGTTCATTGCAAAATGCAGAACCGGCACACTACAGCATTCCTGATACGGTACTGACGCCCGTTCCAGCACCCAACGGACGAGTTCGCAATACGGACTGACGGAAATGGATAAAAGTCGGTAAGGTTTTCTTGATCGCGCTCCGCGTGAAGGATCTCCTGCTTTGACTACCATAGGCACACCTCTTTGTTGTAATTGTCTTAAGCCAAGATGGCATATACTGGGTATATGTACCGGGATTCCGTAAAAGCTGGCTTTAAAAAGCGTAGACCTTATCCATACGATTTTTCAGGTTTTCATGGCTAACCACAACCGAAGCCGCGGATTATTGACCGTTATTTATCCGTAGTCGTCATCCCTTGCTATTTTCCAAAAATTGAACTCAGCTTTAAAAAACTTTATTGCGTTTAATAGTAGTTTGCTTATGGCTGTTTTAAAAGTGAATTTTCCACATTTTTATTTGATTTTTTCTTAATCTAAGAACGCTTTCCCTCGTTCAAATTACACTTGGAAGATAATCGCGCAGATAACAAGCGCTGGCAAGAAACGCTTCGAACCGGAAACAAACTCTTTATCTATAATTATCATGATTAAATCATTTCTAAGCATTGAAATGCGATAATAATGCGTCTGAATCAAGCGAGATAAGCGTTCCATTTGGAGAACATGATGTTTAACACCGATACACAACAAATCGTTGTACTACTAACGATCATTGCCATGATGGCTGCCCTGTTTAAGGATTTGGCAAAACCGGTGCTTATTTTTCTAGGGGCTAATTTTTTATTTTTGATGACTGGCATCTCCAGTTCGAGTGATATGCTTGCCGGATTTGCCAATGAACAGTTGCTCAGTGTCTTGCTGTTGTTAGTGATCAGCGACGTGATCCGGAAAAGCGGATTATTGAACGTGGCATTTAAATCTTTGTTTCCTGCTCATATTAGCTATCGTGGTTTTTTACTGCGGAAAGCAATGGTTGTCACCACGATTTCCGGTTTTGTGAACAACACGCCGCTCGTAGCGATACTCATGCCCTATGTTTACGAATGGAGCCGCAAGAAAAACATCTCACCTTCCAAAGTGATGTTACCGCTGTCTTATGCAACTATATTAGGCGGCACGTTGACGCTGATCGGCACCTCCACCAACTTGGTTGTTAACGGTTTTGTTACCGAAGCGGGATTTAAACCGTTGGCTTTTACCGATTTTACCCCGGCAGGTATCGGCGTCGCGTTGATCGGCGTCATTTATATCGTTTTTATCATGCCGAATTTTTTGCCGGATCGGGAAGGATTGCTCGAGAGGTACAACCAAAGCTTGCGCGAGTATATCGTCGAAACCCGCATTGCCTCCAATTCGCCACTGATCGATAAAACCATCGAACAGGCAGGGTTAAGGCATTTGCAGGGTTTATACTTGGCTGAAATCATCAGGGGCGAAGAATTGATCCCCGCCGTTGCGCCCACCGAAAAAATCATGGCGGACGATATACTGATTTTTGCCGGTGAAACGGCCACTATTGTGGATCTCCTGCAATCTAACCCCGGCCTTTCCCTGCCTGGCTCGATCATGAAAGAAGGCAAAGAAAAAGCCAACATCGTCGAATGCATTATTTCGTCGCAATCGACGTTAATCGGCCAGACCTTCCGCGAATCCAATTTCCGGTCGCTTTATAATGCTTCGGTGGTCGCCGTCAGCCGGAATGGCGAACGTTTGCGCGGCAAACTGGGACAACTGGTGCTGGAACAAGGCGACTTATTGCTGCTGATGACAGGACACGACTTCGATGACCGCTCCAACGCCACCAACGATATTTTCGTTATTAACCGGCTGCAAGACATCACCAAGTTCAGCCTGAAGAAAAGCCTGTTTTTGGGTATCGGCATCATTTCGGCGTTCGTTTTAAGCGCCATCGGCGTACTGACATTGTTCAAAGCGTTGTTGCTTATTCTTTGCCTGATCGGAATCCTGAATTTCGGGCGTTATAACGAGTTGAAAAACAGTCTCGATCTGGATCTATTTTTCGTACTCGCTTTATCGTTAGGTTTTACCAAGGCCATGCATAACAGCGGACTGGACGCGACGATTGCAACGATCATCAAAGATTACGCCTTGCAACTCGAACACCCAGTTGCCTTGCTATTTATCGTCTACCTGTCCACTAACGTTTTATCCATGTTGGTATCCAACAAGGCCGGTGTTGCCATCATGTTCCCAGTAACGGTTTCGTTATTGAAATTAATGGCTATCGCTAACCCCACACCTTATTTTCTGGCAATTGCTTTCGCCGGATCAGCGGAATTCATGACGCCTTACGGTTACCAGACTAACCTGATGGTTTACGGCCCAGGCGGCTACCGTTTCATCGACTATATCCGCTCGGGCTGGGTATTGTCAGTGATGTGTATGACGGTGAGCGTGAGCATTTTGGCGATGGTTTATAAGTTATGGTAAAGATAGTGGTATTAAAAAACGCGCCCCACTTCTGGCAATGTCGCCGAGATTAAAATAATCCAATCCATCTTAGCAACTGATCAAACGAAAGCATTAGCCTCGGGAAACTGGCAGAAACTCGCTACTGTGTCTATTATGTAGCTAACTTAACCCGGCAAGAGGGCTTTCGCCATGACCGCTTCCAAACCCACCTGCTTCGTCGTCCAGGGGTTCGGCAAAAAAACCGACTATACTACCGGCAAAGAATTCAATCTCGACAACTCTTACAACATAATCAAAATGGCAGTGGAAGCAGCGGGGTTGGAATGCGTCCGCGCCGATGAGATCGTCCATTCCGGCACCATCGACGTGCCGATGTATGAGCGCCTGCTCAATGCCGACCTGGTCGTCGCCGACCTTAGCACTTACAACGTCAATGCCGCCTTCGAACTGGGCGTACGCTACGCTTTAAAACCTTACGCCACCGTTGTTTTGGCGGAGGAAGGGTTCAAAAATCCTTTCGATATAAGCCATGTCGCTATCCGGAGATACAAACACGATGGCGAAGATGTCGGCTTTAAGGAAGCCAACCGCCTGATGACTGAGTTAAAAGCAGCCATTGCGGGCATTATCAGTGCAAACCAGACTGACAGCCCGGTCTATACCTATCTTCCTAATCTACAACCGCCCCAAACCCCAAAAACAATGCCGCAGTCAGCACCTGCCGCCATGCCCCCGCCGCAACCAAGCCCTTTTTCAGCGGATAGTACGGCAATCTCCGACCCAAACAGTTATTACCCCATCCCAGAACCGAGTCCTTTGCCAGTGGGCAATACGACACCTTCGGCAATTGCGGCCATCACAGGTGAAGATAATCCCAGCGCAAAAATCCTGTTGGATACGGCATTGGATAAAATGAATGAGAGCCGTTTTGAAGAAGCTTGCACGTTACTGCAAGTAGTCCATAATCTCCGCCCCAATGATACTTTCATCGTTCAGCAAATGGCGCTGGCAACCTATAAAAATAAAAGCTTGCCGACGAATGAAGCCCTGAACAAAGCCAAGGAAATTCTACAAACCCTGTCGCCTGAAACCACCAACAACCCGGAAACTTTAGGGCTTTGGGGTTCCATCCACAAAAAACTATGGGAAAACAGCCACGACCCTAACGACCTCAACGAAGCCATTTCTGCCCACGAGCGCGGCTTTTACATGAAGCAGGACAACTACAACGGCATCAATTTAGCGTTTCTGTTAAATGAAAGAGCCTTACACAAATTAAAAACCGATGAGAAAGACGAAGCCGCAGCAGATTACATCGTCGCCAAGCGGATACGGCAAGACGTGAGCAAATACGCTACCGCCCAGCTTGACAGCATGAGCGCCGAAGAACAGGCAACCCCATTGATTACCAAAAACTGGGACGAACTGACAAGAAAGCGCTTCTGGATAATGGCAACACTTTGCGAAGCCTCCGAAGGTATAGGAGATGAAGCAGCCATAGCCAAATGGGATCAAGCAGCCAAGTCGCTGAACGTTCCCGAGTGGATGCAAAAAACGCGGATAGATCAAGGGAAGAAACTGAGAGAATTACTGAATGAATATGGTAAGCTTGCTGGAAAACCGGCTTAAAATTCAGGTGTGTACGGATCATTTTCAGAGTTTACCTACAGCCTTTGCTTGACGTGTGGGTTTATTTGTCTGGAGACAATGTTTCGACAGTAATTTTGCCTTGCTGAACACAGTCGGAGTATGCTTGGTTCGGGTTGGAAGAACCTCGAGCCTGCTGATAGCAGTAGCGCGACTGGTTCAGGTAATCATCCGACTTTATGTTTGCTACAGTTGCCGGATGGCCTTTATGTTCCATGCAAAGGCGGAATGCACCAGCATCAACCGAGAGCGGCACTTCAACAATAGTAGTCGACACTATCGTATTTCCGGCGGCAATCGGGATATTTACCTTCTGGTTTAATTCGGAATAATGATAACAATCCATTGCGTCCGAGAATGCCCCATTTCTTGGGCTCCCGGTCTTGATCGATTGGCCCAAACAACCGGTTAACGCAATACAACAAATCAGAAAAAGCCTTAACATCATCGTCTCCTTTAAATTTCTAATACGAGACCCGATGTATTTAATTTCGTTCAAGCTTCTTTAATTAATCGTCGCCAGCCCATGCCGATAGCACGTCGATAATACTTTTAGCTTGCTCTTTACTGGAAATATTGAATTTGGATTTCTGCCGGTATTCACCGTTCTGTTTCTGGTAGCGACGGATGGTATATTTATCGGGACCGTATTCGCCTTTTGTTTTGTTCCAGTCCTGATAGCGGAAAATCAATGTGGCCCACGCGCCTTTTGTTAAAACTTTTTTATCGAGTTCTTTAACGGTTTGGATACCACCGTCTTCATAAGCGACTGTTAACTCTTCAACGGTTTCCGCCATCTGTTTGCCTTGTTTAATTATTTTCCGAAAAATTGCCCAAAACCGCGACTACCTTCGCCGGTTTTGATAGTGTCCACCACTTTTAAATTTCTGGCGTCGATAACGCTGACATTACCGTCAAACCAGTTTGCCACATACACCATCCTATCATTTGGATGGGTACCGATACCTTCCGGTTTTTCGCCGACTGGAATCAATGCGATTTCTTTTAATGTTTCTGTATCTATCACAGATACTGAGCCGTCATCCTGATTGGTCACAAACAGCCTCGTGTCGTTTAATGCCAAAGCTGCCGCATACGGAAGCATATTGACTTTAATAGTCGCCAGGATTTTCATGGTTGCGGTTTCTACGACAGTGACGTTATCGCTTTTGACATTTGCGACATAAAGACGGTCGCCTCGCGTATCGAGCGTCAACCCGAAAGGGTGCTCGCCGACCTGAACGGTTTTTGCTACCGTCTTGGTGCGTGTATCGATCTTGGAAACGCTATTGTCAAGCCTGTTGGCAACATACAACCACCGGCTGTTAGGGCTAACCATCAACCCGGACGGCGACCGGCCAACAACAATCGTTCCAGCCGGTTTTAAACTGTCGGCGTCGATAATCGAGACGGTATTGTTAAACCAATCGGCTACGTAGATTGCCCTGTTATCGGGACTTACAGTTATCCCTAACGAACCTTCGCCCAACTCCACCTTGGCAACGACTTTGCGCTGTTTTGTGTCGATGACCGCAAAACCTTTAGCTTCGGGCGTACTGATATATGCCCTTTGCCCATCGGGCGATACTGCTACACCCGCCGGTTTGCCTTGTACTGGTATTGTCGCCCCGGCCTTACCGGTTTGCGTATCGATGACAGTAACCGTATCATCCAGTTGGTTACTGATATACGCAAAAGGCGTCGCCACTGCTAGCGGCGCGCCCATAGATAACCCAAGCAACCACAATCTTATGTAAAGCACGTAGTTTGCCTTATATTTTTTACAACCCGCTTATTTTTCAGCCAGTTTTTTCAAATTTTCCAAGCCTTCCTTGAATACGCTCTTAACTGCTGTGTTAGCGGCCTCTTCGTTCATTTCGGCAGGTGGATTGTTGTTAGTGTATGCGCGATAAAAACCGGCCTTCCAGGAAACGACCGTGGCTTCGCCCTTGGGTTCCAAGTCGATGCTGGCAGCATAATTATCGACCGGCAATACGGGTACTTTTTCCTCGGCGCCGGCATGGCTAATGGTTTTAGCAGTACTCATTTCGGTGATTTTATAGGCATAAGACATTTTGCCTTCATCATATTTTTTGAGTTCCTCGGTAATGGTGCCACCGTTTTGCAAGGTCAATACGCGAGTTGCACCCGCTTCATTTCCGCCTTGAACCGATGTGCTTTTTACCGCTGGAAGCCACGACATATCGCCGTAATCTTTAATAATACCCCAGACTTTTTGCGCAGGCGCATTGATTGTAATTTCTTCTTCCACTTTTTGGCGAACGGGTCCGTGCGCCTGAACCGCTGTGGCAAATAAAAAGGTTAAGAGCGAAAAACACAAATATGTTTTCTTCATGGTTATTTCCTTAAGAATGGTAAAAAACAAGGGGGATTATAATATGAAGGTCTTTTGATGCAAGCTAGAGTTTTCGTAATCCTGGTTCGGCGAATATCCGCAGCGCACCCGAACGACTTAATCTATCATTAATTACGATAGCATGGCTGCTTTGGAGTACACTAAAATAGCATCGGTTGTTCCGTGCGCCGGTTTTGTTAATCACGTTCATCCCAGCTCCGATGGACACATTTGGGAATAAATATGCTTAGTTTCGGTTATGTAATAAGAATAGGAATACTGTCGCTAGGTTTGAACCTGGCACTCTCGCTTTACGGATGTTCTATCTCCGACAGCGCGGGTTCATTATCCAGAAGTTCGGAAAGTATTTCCGACTCATCGGCTTCCTCCAG
>JBGAWU010000289.1:0-3956 GCA_044227425.1 Methyloglobulus sp. | reverse complement strand
GGACATTTTAACCAGTTCGAGCCCGGTATTTTCGATGCAGTGATCAATACGATGAAAAGCCCGCACGATCCCTGGATGACCATTGCCGATTTCCGAAGCTTCGTCGATGCCCAAAAACGCGTTGAAACTGCCTATCGGGATACCGAACTCTGGACCCGCATGAGCATCCTCAATTGCGCCGCCAGCGGTAAATTTTCGACAGACCGGACCATTACCGAATACAACAATGAGATTTGGAAATTGACTCCCGTTAAAGTTGACGATATTCAATGTAGCTAATTTTTTTTACCGTCCTTAAACATCGGCGGGGATAATCCTTGCCGACATCATAAAATGCCAACCGCCATTAAATTAGGCGGTTGGCTTCTATCTACTGGTTGCCTAATAGCCAATGCCGTTAAGTTAAGAACGGCTGTTGCCATTTCGGCCTTAGCCTGTCTTGAACGCAGCCGAAGTCGGAGAAATTTGAAACACTCAGAATTCCAAAGATGCATTGTTACTTCGGAACGACACCATCAGTGTTTACGAGCTTAAGTTAACCGCATTAAACCTAAGGCTTTCGCTAGCTTAGCCGTTTCACCCGACTAGCCTTTCCTTCATTAGACCCCCCGTTTTTTTCTTTCGTCCGACCATAAAATCAGGCAAAGGGACAATAAAACCCCAATTTGTTTTCAGAAACAAAACTAAAATTTGATCTATTATTAACAGACGCGCCCTTGAGGTTACAGAGGTGAGCAATCAATTTATCGATAATTGCAACACGTCGATTCAAGGAATGAGGCGACGGTTTAGCTGAATTTAAAACCAGAGGTACGTTCATGCCAGAGCAAAGAGTGAATACCGAAAAAGACTACATCGAACGTATTGTGCCATTTATTGCCGGCGACGGCATGGCTCTCAACCTCATCAATGTCCGCGGGCAGCAACCTCCCGGCAAGGGCCCTGTCCTGCTCGTTCACGGCGCAGGGGTCAGAGCCAACATATTCAGGGCTCCCGTACAGGAAACCATCGTCGATACCTTGATTACCCAAGGTTACGATGTCTGGCTGGAAAACTGGCGTGCATCCATCGACTTTCCGCCTAATCAATGGACGCTCGACCAGGCAGCTTTATACGACCACCCACAGGCTGTAAAAAAAATTGTTGCGGAAACCGGAAGCCCGACTATCAAAGCCATCATCCACTGCCAAGGTTCGACCAGCTTTACAATGTCCGCTTGCGCGGGGCTGGTTCCGGAAGTGACGACCATTGTCACCAATGCCGTATCGTTAAATCCGGTCGTACCGCTTTGGTCAAAGTTTAAATTGAATTGTTTACTGCCTATAGTCGAGTTATTTACCCAATTCCTTAACCCGCACTGGGGCGTTGATGCGCCCTCATTTATAGCGAAATTTATTACCTCTGTCGTTAATCTGACGCATCACGAGTGCAACAACGCCGTTTGCAAACAAGTGAGCTTTACCTACGGCAGTGGCTTTCCGGCGCTTTGGAGCCACGAAAACCTGAACGAAGAAACGCACGAATGGCTAAAAGAAGAGTTTAAAGCCGTTCCTTTAACATTTTTCGACCAGATTACCCGTTGTGTAAAACACGGCCATCTTGTTTCAGTCCAGGGCTTAAACAACTTACCGGCCGATTTTACCGAAACGCTTCCCAACACAAACGCCCGATTCGCTTTCTTCGCCGGCCAAAACAACCGCTGTTTCCTTCCCCAAAGCCAAATCAACGCCTATAACTACTTTTCCGGTTTAAGAAAGGATTATCACACCCTGCATGTCATCCCCAATTACGGACATCTGGATGTTTTTATGGGAAAAAACGCCGCCAAAGATACTTTTCCCTTGATCATTGAAGAACTTAGTCGGTAAACATTAGGCAAAAACAATAACTAAACTTAAGGAGGATCAATCATGTTTTGCTTTCCCAAACGCATTAAAGAATACGCAGGACGATTTTCTTTAGTCGATGGAATACCGTTTAAACTACCGGTAGCCGCAACGAATTCACCCGCCATGATGGCGTTGTTTCCTATCGACCTGGAAAAGGCGAAACAATTTCTCCCTGCCAGGGGCATCCATCCGTTCAGGCTTTGGAATAAAGGATTATTGGTTGTCACTGTTATTGATTACCGTGAAACACCCATCGGCAAATACATCGAATACAGCATTGCAATAGCCTGTACACATGGTTCCAAACCCGCACCACGGCTATTGCCCGCTATTTTCCAGAAGTTTTTTAAAGTTGGTCAATATGTCGTCGATCTGCCGGTATCTTCCGAAATCTCCGTCAAGGGAGGGAAAGGCATTTGGGGCATGCCCAAACATCAAGGCCATCTAAACTTTATCATCGAAGAAAATAAAGTCAGCAGCCAATATGATTTGGACGGCAAATTGGTAACCTATGTTGAAATCGAACCGCCGAAGAATGCTTGGATTCCAATCAAGATAAGGGCGTCGAATTATTGCTCGTTTCGCGGCATGTTGATGAAATCGGATATTTTACTGGACACCAAATTCGGAATCCGGCTTCTAAAAAACGCAAAGGCGAGGTTTGTGATCGGCGACCATCCACGGCTTCAGGGACTTAAAGATCTTGAAATCGGCGAGGCGCTTGCGTCCATTTACCTGCCGTCAATAACCGGGACACTCGACGACCATATCGAATGCTGGTTCCTGGATTTGGATGAATTGCCTAAAACAGCGCCGGAAGGGTTCGAATCCGTCTTTAACCTCGGGTTAAGCGAAGCATGGCTTGCGCCGCCAAATGCGCCGATTCCGCAAGGATAGACAAATTTTATAGGCATTTTATGGCAGAAAAAACGCATAAACCGAAACTCGCCGTAACTGGCGACGACCATCCCGACTCCACCCAAAGAGCATTAATCCTGCCCGGCGGCGGCTTGCGTTTATCGTATGCAGCCGGCGCCATCGCCGAACTGTTTGAACGGAATATTAACTTCGATTACATGGATGGGACATCGGGCGGCTCGCTTAATTTAGCGATGTTGCTGTCCGGGTTGACGATTGACGACATTTGCGAGCGCTGGAAAACGCTTAATCTCTTCGATACGATTTCTCTACCCAGCCTTCATGAATTATTTAACCGTAAGGGCTTTGTGGCTGCCAGCGATTCCGATGCTTTCCGCCAAAAAGTCTTCCCGCACTTAGGAATCGATTTCGCAAAAATCCGAGCCCCCACAGATATAAAAGCGACCTTTAATGTGTGTAACTTCGCCAACAAAATGAATGAAGTTATCGAACACACCGCGATGACTGAGGATTTTTTAATCGCCGGGATGTCGCTGCCGGGTGCATTACCGCCGGTAGTTATTAATGGCGTGACTTACCTCGACTCCGGTTTCATTCAGGATGCTAACTTAATAGACACCGTTAAAAAGGGGGCAAACGAGCTGTGGCTCATCTGGATTATGGGTAACACCCCGGATTACCGGAGCGGCCTGCTCGACTGTTATGTGCAAATGCTGGAAATGAGCGCAAATGGCGCATTGATTAAAGACATTCTGCATCTAGGCGAAATCAATGCCCGTATTGCAAAAGGCGAAATTGTCTATGGACACCGTAAACCTATCGTATTGCACCTGATCAAACCCTCACATCCGTTACCTTTGGATTCAGCCCTCTATTTTGGCGAAATAACCCACGCGCAATTGATTGGAATGGGACGTTCTGACGCAAGGAGCTATTTTAATAACTTTAACCAGGAGGGGGTTCCACTGGAACCCGATATTTTAAAAATGACCACGCAAAATCCAGGCATTACCTTTAAAGAAACCATGGCAGGCGGCTTTTCCCTGTCCACCACCGACCCCAAAGAAGGCCGTTACCAAGGCAAACAAGCCGGTACCGAACTGGCCATGCACGCCGAAGTGAAAATCGACGACCTCGATAAATTTATCGCCGACCCGAATCATCTAGGCGGACTGACCGGCACTATCG
>JBGAWU010000288.1:0-3990 GCA_044227425.1 Methyloglobulus sp. | reverse complement strand
GGGGACGAGGGTCGGCTGGTCGACCTCGACCGCCGGCTGATTCTCACCCGGCTCGGCCAGGGTGTGGACGCCACCGGCCGGTTTCACCCCGACGCCCAGGCCCGCACCTTGGACGCCTTCGCCGAGTACGCCCCATCGCCCAGGCCGAGGCAGGCCGAACAACGGGCTGTCGACCCATTGGAAGAAAAATTCACTGGTTTCGTGTTCAAGGTGCAGGCGAATATGGATCCGGCGCATCGTGACCGGGTGGCGTTTTTGCGGGTGTGTTCCGGCAAGTTCGACAAAGGCATGAAGCTGTATCACGTTCGCATCGGTAAGCAAGTGCAGGTTTCGAACGCGCTGACTTTTCAGGCCGATTCGCGCAAGAATGTCGAAGAAGCCTTTCCGGGCGACATCATCGGCCTGCATAACCACGGTACCATTCAGGTCGGCGATACTTTTTCGCAGGGCGAAGTGCTGAAATATGGCGGCATTCCTTATTTTGCGCCGGAGTTGTTCAGGCGCGTCATCCTAAAAGATCCCCTTCGGGCTAAAGCGTTGCAAAAAGGCTTGGTGCAATTGACTGAAGAGGGGGCTACCCAGTTATTCAAGCCACTGAAAAACAATGACCTTATCCTGGGCGCGGTGGGTATCCTCCAGTTCGACGTTACTGCTTACCGCCTGAAAGCGGAATATAACGTCGAATGCGTGTATGACAACGCGTCGATTTCCACGGTACGCTGGGTAAGTTCCGATAAACCTACCAAATTCGAAGAGTTCAAAAAGAGGGTGTTTGAAAATCTTGCTGAAGACGGTGGTGGATATCTAGTCTATCTGGCAACTAGCCGCGTAAACCTGCAACTGACCGAGGAGCGCTGGCCGGATATTAAATTCAGTGCGACCAGGGAGTTGTAGCTATCGGTTTTAATAGGCGTTTTTTGAGAAACAGCGAAAATCGGAGAGATTTAAAGGTTGGATCGAATTCCTTGGTTTTCTGAGACTTGGCTATGCCTTCGGCAACGTTTGAGTTTAGAAAACGCCCAGTCCCTTTGTAAATCCCGCTCAGTTGGGCTTTCTACGGCAGGGCTGTCTTTTTCTGTTATGTCGCTCAGCGTCAATAACGCATTCGATGCGATTTTAATCAATATTTCTTGCAATGGTAAGTCATCAAATACAAACAGGCAGCGGCATTATTGTCGGTACAATTTAAAGATTAAGAAATAATTAAAGTTTGTAAACTAATATTAAGCTCTCTTACTAAACACTATTTAATTGCTGGAGATTTTATATGAGTTCCCTTAAACATTGCCGATTATTAATCTTAGGCTCAGGGCCAGCTGGGTATACAGCTGCGGTTTATGCGGCGCGGGCCAATTTGAAGCCGGTGATGGTGACGGGCATGCAGCAAGGCGGACAATTGACGACGACGACTGAGGTGGACAATTGGCCGGGTGATGTCGAGGGCTTGCAAGGCCCGGATTTGATGGACCGGATGCGCCGCCATGCCGAACGTTTCGACACTGAGATTCTATTCGACCATATCCATACCGCCGATTTATCGGCCAAGCCTTTTAAGTTGACAGGCGACGCCGGTTCTTACACCTGCGATGCGCTGATTATCGCAACCGGGGCGTCGGCGCGTTATTTGGGGTTGGATTCCGAGGAAGAATTCAAAGGCAAGGGGGTTTCGGCCTGTGCAACGTGCGACGGTTTTTTTTATCGTAACAAAGAAGTGGCTGTCATTGGCGGCGGTAATACGGCGGTTGAGGAAGCACTTTATCTTGCGAATATTGCTTCCAAGGTTACCGTGATCCACCGTCGTGACAAATTCCGTTCGGAAAAAATCCTGTCCGACAAACTCTTGGAAAAATCCAAAACAGGTAATGTCGCCATCGAGTGGAACTGTACCCTGGATGAAGTGTTAGGTGACGATATGGGCGTGACCGGTATCCGAATTAAAAATGTGAGTGATAACACAACAAAGGATATTGATGTGCATGGCGTGTTTGTCGCTATCGGGCACAGTCCGAATACCTCTATTTTCGAAGGCCAACTCGATATGGCGTACGGCTATATTAAAGTAAAAAGCGGTATTGAAGGCGGTTTTACCAGCACTAATATCCCAGGCGTTTTTGCGGCGGGCGATGTGATGGATTCGGTGTACCGGCAAGCCATCACCTCAGCGGGAGCAGGATGTATGGCTGCCTTGGATGCTGAGAAGTATCTCGATGAATTGGTTGGTTGATTCATAACGATGTCGAAATTGCTGTAAAAGTTAGCTTGCCAGGTTAGCAGGTCTTTTGTATGTTATGAGGATGCAATTGACCCTGCTTGATCCCAATAATCCCGAACAAAGGTTCCCTTCGGTTAACGACGCGCTGTCTGTCCCGGACGGGCTTCTTGCTGTCGGCGGTTGTCTTTCAAAATGCCGCTTATTAAATGCCTACCGGCAAGGTATTTTTCCCTGGAACAGTCCAGAAGAGCCGATATTATGGTGGTCGCCGGATCCCAGGCTCGTGTTGTTTCCAGAAAAATTCGTGATTTCGCGCAGTTTGGCAAAAACACTCCGTAAGCGAGTTTTTAATGTGACTACCGACCGCGTATTTGCCGATGTCGTTTCTGCTTGTGCGCAACCGCGAAAAGACGGTGCAGGTACCTGGATTACGGAGGGTATCTGTGACGCTTATTGGGAGCTTCACTTGTCGGGTTATGCGCATTCTGCGGAAGCCTGGCTGGACGGCAAGTTAGTCGGAGGTCTTTATGGTGTCGCCATTGGGCAGGTCTTTTTTGGGGAATCGATGTTTTTCACCCGCACGGATGCTTCGAAAGTGGCTTTTGCAACATTGGTAGGGTGGCTTAAAAGCTGGGGATATAAGCTCATTGATTGCCAAGTCAGCACCCAGCATTTGATGGGTTTTGGCGCCGAGGAAATCTCTCGGAGTAATTTTACCGCATTGCTTCGACAATATTGCGATGAAATGCCTAATTCGGCGGCGTGGCAGGATTTGTGATTTCTATCCCCCTGTTTCTCACTGAGAAACATCCTTGTAGTTATCTTGAAGGCCAGTATGCCCAACCGGCATTTGTCCATCCCGCCTTCAGTATGACGACGGAGGTCTATTCCGAGCTTATCAAGCAAGGGTTTCGCCGTAGTGGCGACGAGGTTTATTCCCCGCATTGCCCGGACTGTTGGGCTTGCATTCCCTCCAGGCTCAGGGTACAGGAATTTATCCTTAGCCGTAGCCAGAAGCGCTGCTTGCAAAAAAATAGCACAACCCAAGCCATTGTTAAGCCTCCGGTTTTTGAAGGGGCGCATTATGAGATGTTTCTGCGCTACCAGTCGGCGCGGCATCAGCACGGCTCTATGGCAAAATCAAGCAAAAAGGAGTACACCCGTTTTCTAAAAAGTACATGGTGCAATACGCATTTCGTCGAATTTTCGATTGGCGGCGAATTAGCCGCTGTAGCCGTTGTTGACGATTTGGGCGATGCTTTATCGGCCGTCTACACCTTCTTCGAACCCAAATTTTCAACTTACGGATTGGGCGTTCATGCGGTGCTTTGGCAAATCGAATGGGCGAAACAGTTAAATAGAGAATTTTTATATTTAGGTTTCTGGATAAAACAATGTCGAAAAATGTCTTACAAAAGTGACTATCAGCCGTTGCAAATCCTTAAGAACAAACAATGGGTAGGGGTGGATTCGATTATGTCTCCATGAATGCAGGTTTATTTCCACAAGGCACAGTTGTCGCAGATTGCAATAACAGCCTGATTTAAGGGATAATGTGCGGCTGAACAAGAATTTATCATTTGTCTAATCGCTGTATCTTGACGATGTGGAAGCAGCAGTAAAATTAGGAATCCGCAATGAAAAAAACGATGTATGAAAAAATCTGGGATAGCCACCTCGTTGTCGAAGAGGAAGGTCAGGCGCCCTTGATTTACGTTGACCGCCATCTTATGCACGAAGTGACCAGCCCCCAAGCGTTTGAAGGGCTTAGGATGGCC
>JBGAWU010000287.1:3753-3999 GCA_044227425.1 Methyloglobulus sp. | reverse complement strand
ACGGTTGATTCGCTCAGCGACATATGCCTTTGAAGCGGAATTATTCAACCGGATCGCTAAAGATTTAAATCCGAAAACAAAAGCATTGATCGATGCCTTGCTGAGTGTTGCTGAAGACGATGCGAATGGAAGCGCTGCGTTAGGCAACACCTTTTCGAGCATAATTTGGTTAACAGACGACACTGGAAAAGTTGGGCTTGACCGAATTTTGCAGGCCATCGAAAAAATAAACTATTTACGCGACCT
>JBGAWU010000287.1:0-3743 GCA_044227425.1 Methyloglobulus sp. | reverse complement strand
CTTCCTGTCGAACTGTTGGCATCACTGCCAGCTAAATGGTTGCAGAAATATTACCGCCGGGCTTCGGCTGAATCGGCGTGGGAGTTGCGCCGCCACCCTGAAGTGATCTGCTATGCCTTGGTAGCAGTTTTTTGCTGGCAACGCCAAATGGAGATTACGGATAACCTGATCGATCTGCTAATTCAGGTGATCCATAATATTGGTAAACGTGCCGAAAATAAGGTTGATAAGATATTGCTTGAGGATATGAAACAAGTCCATGGTAAGGCTGGGCTGCTATTCAAATTGGCCGAGGTTGCGGTTGCACAGCCTGAAGGAGTCATTAAGGATGTCTTGTACCCTACCGTTGGTTTGGAAACGCTGAAAAACCTGGTTAAGGAATATAAATCGAGCGGTAAGGCTTATCAGGAGAAAGTGCACCAAGTAGTTCGGCGTTCTTACGGTAACCATTATCGGCGAATGATTGTCCCCCTGATTGACACTCTGGTATTTCGCAGCAACAACAGTAACCACAAGCCTGTACTGGATGCCCTGAGTTTCCTTAAAAACAATCGGGAATATCGAGGGCAATATTTTTATGACCTATCTGATATTCCCGTTGCAGGCGTGATTAAACCCAAACAGTTTGATAGGGTTATCGAGCAAGATAAAAACGGCGATGATCGGATTAACCGCATCAATTATGAAATTGGGGTATTACAAGCTTTGCGTGAGCGCTTGCGGAGTAAAGAAATTTGGGTAGTAGGTGCCTATCGTTACCGTAATCCGGATGAAGACTTGCCAGGCGATTTTTGCAGTAATAGTGACGCCTATTATGAAGCGTTAAATTTACCCAAGAACCCGGAAGACCTGATAGCGAAATTGAAAACGGATTTAGGGAATGCCCTCACACACACGAATAAGCAAATGCCTAAGAATCCCTCGGTAAAAATTATTCCTATAGGTAAAAATCGAATCCGGATTACCCCGCAAGAGGCCCAGGCGGAACCCGAAAATCTGGCTTGCCTCAAGGCCGAGATATTCAGCCGCTGGCCTGCAACGGGATTGCTGGATATTCTAAAGGAAGCCGACCTGCGGATTAATTTTACTAAATTGTTCCGGAGTAGTCGGCAACGTGAGGCATTAGATCAAGATACGATACAAAAACGCTTATTATTGTGTCTATTTGCTTTAGGTACGAATGCTGGTTTAAAACGTATTGCCGCCAGTGGTTTGGACGCCACTTATCGGGAATTGCTCCACATTCGGCATTCATTCCTTGAGAAAAATACCTTGCGGGAAGCCATTGCCCAAGTCGTCAATGCAACGCTGGCCGCCAGGCTTCCTGAGATTTGGGGTGAAGGGACGACCAGTTGCGCTTCAGATTCCAAAAAATTCGGTGCTTGGGACCAAAACCTCATGACGGAATGGCATGTTCGCTACGGTGGGCGTGGCATCATGATCTACTGGCATGTCGAGGGGCAATCCGTTTGCATCTATTCTCAGCTAAAGCGTTGCTCGTCATCTGAAGTGGCGGCCATGATAGAGGGTGTACTGCGGCATAAAACCGATATTGAAATACAAAAAAGCTATACCGACAGCCATGGCCAAAGTGAAGTCGGCTTTGCGTTTTGTTATTTATTAGGATTTAGCTTAATGCCCAGATTAAAAGGGATCGCTTCACAAAAACTCTATCTGCCAGAAAAAGGTAATGGCATCCGTTACCCCAATCTTGAACCGATACTAACCCGCTCAATCAACTGGGAACTGATTCGCCAGCAATACGATGAAATGGTGAAATACACAACAGCGTTAAAACTTGGTACGGCGCAGGCTGAGGCGATTTTGTCCCGATTCACACGCAATAACGTCCCACACCCTACCTACAAGGCACTGACGGAGCTGGGTAAAGTCATCAAGACCATCTTTCTGTGCGAGTACATTGTTTCAGAAGCCCTACGCCAGGAAATACATGCAGGACTAAATGTGGTCGAAAGTTGGAACAGCGCCAATGGTTTTATCTTTTATGGCGACAGTAGTGAAATAGCGAGCAACCGAATAGAAGATCAAGAATTATCGGTTTTGTCGTTACATCTGCTACAGCTTTGCCTCATTTATGTGAACACGCTCATGATACAACAAGTACTGAAAGAAAGTATTTGGCACGGGCGAATGACTGCGGTTGATTTCAGGGCGTTGACGCCGCTGATTTATGCTCACATAAATCCTTATGGATGGTTTGAGTTGGATATGAGCAAACGCTTGTCCATCGAAAGGATAGCGGCCTAGTGAGAAACATGAAAATAACTTATTGAGCTAAGCTATCAATAGAGCTTGCCCTAGTGATAGTTTGAAAATAGGCAATAAATGCTCTCTTTAGAGCTATATTTTAATTTAGATAGCATTTCTATCACATATATTAGAGTCGTATGATAGAGAAATGATCATTGGTTACGCTCGCACGTCCACCGTCGATCAAATGGCCAGTTTTGAATCTCAGCTCACCGAGCTTCAAAGCAGTGGTTGCGAAAAGGTATTTCAGGAACAGGTCTCGTCGGTTGGTAACCGGGCACAACTCGATTCCGCATTAGAGTTTGTCCGGGAAGGCGACGTTCTTGTAGTAACAAAACTAGATCGTTTAGCTCGCTCGGTGCGTGATTTAATGACTATAATTCATCGGCTTGAACGCAAGCAAGTCGGTTTACGTATTTTGAATTTAGGTATGGATACCAAAACCACAACGGGTAAGTTAATGTTGACCATTTTAGGTGGAATCGCCCAATTCGAACGGGAAATGATGCTAGAGCGGCAACGCGAGGGTGTCGCCAAGGCAAAAGGGGAAGGGAAATATACGGGTCGAAAACCAATTGACACTTTCCGCCAGGCAGCAATTATCCGTTTAAATGTTGAGGGCCTGACAAAGGCTGAAATTGCTAATCAGGTTGGCGTAGGTGAAGCTACGGTCTATAGAGTATTGGCTAAAGCAAAGAAATCTTAACGGAATGATTATATTGACTTATAATGTTCTGTCCATCGAAGATGGCGGTTTTTGCAGCTATGTGCTAACTACCCCAAAATGACATTCTGCAGCGTCAGAATCCTGGCTACGGCTTCAATATCGCGTTTGTGAAAATCCTGCGGCAGATAAAAACGTTTGGTTGCCTTGAAGTACCCACACATCAAAAGAAAACCAATCTGACTGATTGGTGAACGTAGCGTGGTGGCGATATCCATCAATCCTTTTGGCAAACTGAAATACTGTTTTCGCTCGCGATGATCAAATACAGGCGGTCTATCAAAAGTTTCTTGTTCGCTTGCAGTGAGAATACGCATTCGCGGCATGGGGAACTCCTAAATTCATTGTTCTAGAAACGGTCGTTTTAGGAATGAGCACCCCCAAAACCAGAGAACATTGTCTCAGGGCTGAAATTATAGCCGCTTTACTTGAACGGGAGCTGACCTTCGAAAATACGTGAGCCGGTTTAAAAGTTGCGAATAAACGTGGTCGTTGCGGTGGCAGACCAAAAGCCATGAATAAACAGACCATGAAACACGCCGAGGCTTTACTCAAAGATACCGAGAACTACGCTTTCGTTGGCGATGTGATCGACCAGCTCCATATTGGACGCACCACTTTCTACCGATATTTTCCGCCAGACTGCATAAAACAGCTCAGAAACGAGCATGCTGATAACTATCAAGAATAAACAAATCCTATGGGACTTTTGGTACCTTTATGCAGAATAACCCAAAGTATTACCATT
>JBGAWU010000286.1:0-4024 GCA_044227425.1 Methyloglobulus sp. | reverse complement strand
CATTACCACGACGGTATTTCTGAAATCCACCGTTCGGCCTTGTCCATCCGTCAAGCGCCCATCGTCCAAGACCTGCAATAGGATATTGAAGACATCGGGGTGGGCTTTTTCAATTTCATCCATAAGAATGACGGAATAGGGTTTGCGCCGGACCAATTCGGTCAAATAACCGCCTTCTTCGTAACCCACATAACCGGGAGGCGCACCGATCAAACGGGCGACTGAATGTTTTTCCATAAATTCGGACATATCGATGCGGACCATTGCATCGGGCGTGTCGAATAAAAATTCAGCCAATGCTTTACACAATTCGGTCTTGCCAACTCCGGTCGGCCCTAAAAACAGGAATGAACCGTTGGGACGGTTAGGGTCAGACAAACCGGCACGCGAACGGCGGATCGCATTACTGACTGCCTTTAAGGCTTCATCCTGGCCGACGACGCGTTTACCGAGCGCAGATTCCATGTGCAAAAGCTTTTCCCGCTCTCCTTCCAGCATTTTGGAAACCGGGATGCCTGTCCATTTCGACACGACTTCGGCAATTTCCTCTTCTGTTACCTTATTACGTAGCAAGGTCATTTTCTGTGTTTCGGCGGAATCCGCCGTTTGCAACTGCTTTTCCAAAGCCGGAATAATACCGTATTGCAGCTCAGACATCTTTGCCAAGTCGTTCGCCCGTCGAGCTGTGTCGAGTTCCACTCGGGCATGTTCCAGTTTTTCCTTGATCGAAGCTGAATCCTGTAATGATGCCTTTTCAGCTTTCCAGATTTCTTCTAAGTCCGAATATTCCTTTTCCAATTCGGCAATGTCTTCTTCCAGTATTTCAAGCCGCTTTTTTGAGGCAGCGTCGGACTCCTTTTTCAGCGCTACTTGCTCGATTTTCAACTGTATTAAACGGCGATACAGTTTGTCCATTTCCTCGGGTTTGGAATCCATTTCCATACGGATGCGGCTAGCGGCCTCGTCAATCAGGTCAATGGCCTTATCCGGCAGTTGCCGGTCGGCGATATAACGGTACGACAAGCTTGCCGCCGCAACAATGGCCGGGTCGGTTATATCCACGCCGTGATGAACTTCGTATTTTTCCTTTAAGCCGCGCAGGATTGCAATGGTGTCTTCGACTGAAGGTTGATCGACCAAAACCTTTTGGAACCGACGCTCCAAAGCGGCGTCTTTTTCTACGTATTTGCGGTATTCGTCCAAGGTGGTTGCGCCTACGCAATGCAGTTCCCCTCGGGCCAAGGCCGGTTTTAGCATATTGCCCGCATCCATTGCGCCTTCGGCTTTGCCTGCGCCGACCATCGTATGCAATTCGTCGATAAACAGGATAATTTGTCCTTCCTGTTTCGCTAAATCGTTCAGCACCGCTTTTAAGCGCTCTTCAAATTCCCCGCGGAATTTTGCGCCTGCGATCAACGCCGCCATGTCCAATGCCAACACCTGTTTGCCTTTAATGCCTTCAGGTACTTCGCCGTTGACGATCCGTTGCGCCAACCCTTCAACGATTGCGGTTTTACCGACCCCCGGCTCGCCGATTAATACCGGATTGTTTTTGGTACGGCGCTGCAATACCTGGATCGTGCGGCGGATTTCATCGTCCCTGCCGATAACCGGATCGAGTTTCCCGGCTTCGGCACGTTCAGTCAGGTTGATGGTGTATTTTTTGAGCGCCTGCCGTTGATCTTCCGCGTTTGGGTCATCCACCGCTTGGCCGCCACGGAGGGCGTCGATGACTTGTTCGACGGCTTGTTTGGTAATACCGTGTTTTTTGAATAAATCCTGTAATGAACCTTTTTCTTCCAGTGCCGCCAGCAAAAATAGTTCGCTGGAAATGAACTGGTCGTTACGTTTTTGGGCCAGCTTATCGGTAAGATTAAGTAGTCGTGCAAGCTCGTTCGAAATTTGGACGTCGCCGCCCGAGCCCGACACCGTTGCCAAGTGTGAGAGCCCTTTTGCCAGTTCGCTACGAAACACAGGGATATTAACGCCAAGTTGCGATAATAATGGCTTAATGCTTCCGCCTTCCTGATCCAATAAAGCCATCATGAGATGCAAAGGCTCGATAAACTGGTGGTCTTTTCCTAAGGCAAGGCTTTGGGCATCGGCCAATGCCGCCTGAAATTTGCTGGTCAATTTGTCCATTCGCATGGCATACCTCGTAAAGAAATTATTTAAGTTGTTACTAGCATGGGGGATAACTGGCAAGATTTCAAGGCGCTAGCTTTCGTCTGTTATTCCGTAAATTTTAGACAGGTAGACGACGCCAAAAAATTAAATTCGAAAGGCGTTTTCTTGATCTAAATCAAGTTATAGCGAGGTAAACTCGATATTATTGAAACCTCCTAAATTAACAAGGGGGAAATTATGACTTTAATTACATGGACAAAAGAACAATACGGCACTAACGTTTCAGTTTGCGACGATGAACACAAAATCCTGTTTGGTAAATTAAACAAGCTTTATGATTTAGCGACGGGAGGTGCTAGCCGTGATGCAGTGGGGGCGCAATTGGATGATTTGATCGGTTATGTTGCCGAACACTTTGCCACTGAAGAACGGTTAATGCAAGAAAAGAACTATGGTGGTTTTGCAGCCCATAAAGCAGAACACGATAAACTGGTTTCGGTTTGCGTCGACCTACAAACAAAGTACCGTAAAGGCGAAGCCGAAGTTACCGCCGAAACCGGTGCATTTGTAAAAGGCTGGCTGGACAGCCATATCCCCGCATTTGATATGCCTTACGAACCCGCTTTAAACGGATAATTCGCCACGTGCTGTTTACAAGTAACCTATTTCCTAATAGCAAGGGCGGGTTACTTGTAACTTTCTTCCGCATTTAGTCCCTACCGGTTTGTTATTGCTTTGGCGTTGATACGATTAACAAAAAGGTAAGTTTTAGTGTGCCTGATGGTTATGAAACCTTTTTTTATTAGCCGAACTTAAATCCCACAAAAAAACCACCTGCCGCGCTTATTCCTTTGCTGGTAATACGGGTTAACCGATGGACGAGAAAGTCGCCTGACGCTTTCGCGTTTTCGACTGCCGAATTCGCCGCGTCTTGTAATTGCGCATCGCTAATACTGATCACATGGTAGTATTCGCCAACGAATAGCAGGACTACGAGCGCGCCGCCAATAAACAAAGCCACTTTCAACATTTTTTTTGCGAAAAAACCGACCGAGGCGCCGATGATGAAGGGGGCGCCTACGTTACCCAATAGAAAATCGGAGGAAAATAGGTCTATTGCTGTAGCAGGCTGACTGCGGGTTTCATTCATGTTGGTAATACTCCTGATTAGGCTTGGATCCGATTAGACGCGGATAGTATCACAACAACATAGGCTTACAAATAGTACAAGGTTCTGATTACCAATTGCTGAAGAAGGTTTATTGGCGGCGTTGAAATAAAAAACGGGCGATTAAATCGCCCGTCTTATCAGGAAAAGGCTCAGGCTATTACTTGTTTGCTGCTTTAAGATGCTCCAAAGCTGTTTCTGCATAGGTTGTTGCAACGCCTACGTGGGCATCACCTTCTTTGCCGTGTTTGAGGGCTTCTTCCAAATCGGTTACTGCATTGTCTGCGTGCGATTTCGCCACGCCTTTCGCATTTAGGGCGCCTGCCAAAGCATGTTCCAATGCTGGCGTAGTATGTTCAACCAATACGGACGCATGTCCGGCTTTGCCGTGTTCTACGGCTGCAGTAGCGTGTTTGATGGCCTCGTCAAAATGAGGATCGGCAAAAGCATTCAAGCTTAATAGTAACAAACCGCTTGCGTATACGACTTTAAGGTTTTTCATCTTAATCCCCTCATAAATTAAAGAATAAATTTTTTTAGTTGCAGCTAATCCAAGCGGCGAACCGCGTGTTTTTAACGAGTCCCTGCTTGTCTTGACCGGCAATGCTATTGTTAAAGGTTTACAACGCAATACAGACTCTAAACTTGTATTGCTGCAATTACGACTTAAGAAACTTTATTTTGTTCCCGTACTAATCGATTTTACGGGAGAAGGAAAGCTAATTTTAT
>JBGAWU010000285.1:0-4030 GCA_044227425.1 Methyloglobulus sp. | reverse complement strand
CCACATTAGGAAAAAATGCCCCAGCCGGTACGCTGGGTTGTGCTTTGACCAACCCAACGGCTTTTTCAATTTCCTTGCGGTTAAGCGGATCCAAAGGGTGGTTGCAGGTAACGGCGGTAGCTTCGGACGAGGAAGGAAGCAATGTTGAAGCAGCTCGCTTTATAGCAGCCAACCTTGGCGATTTTGGGAGTGGGGAAGCAGCGGCATTAGCCGCGAAACTGATTAAACTGGCCATTAAAATGACAGATCGCATATGAAATACCCTCTAAAAGTGTTTTAGCAGCGTTTAAAATTTGCAGTGTAGTAGGTTGTAACATCGTCGGCAGTTTTACCGCAAGGTAAATTAGTTGGCACCGGCAAACCTTTGTGTCCAACTTTGTCTTTATGGGTAAAAGTATAAGGTAGAAATAACACCTTGACTGCTCAAAAGAATCAACGAAGTTATTTGCGGTTTTAAGTTATGGCGTTACGTTGCCGGATTTCCTTGGGTGTATACGTGGGAATTTAAGCCCTGGCACAAACCCAGACATCCACTTTGCTTGCTCCGGCTTTTTTCAATTCGTCCGCCAAGGCGCTTACCGTAGAACCCGTTGTCATGACATCGTCCAAAATGGCGATATGGCAAGCGGGTATGGGCTTTGTCAAAGTAAATGCCCGACGTAAGTTTCGACGGCGTTTTTTAGCCGTTAATCCGGTTTGGTGCGGCGTGTCTTTCAAGCGTATGCAGCTCGAGTAATCGATGGGAAGGTGCAGGATATTCGCAACGGTTCGGGTAATTTCCAAGGCCTGGTTGAAGCCGCGTTCGCGGTATCGGTCGGGATGAAGGGGGACGGGAACGATCAAATCAGGGATTTCCGCCGTTTTTTGAAGGTGTTCGGCTAATAAACTACCCAGCAAGCGGGCATTTTTGAATTGCGCCCCGAATTTCAGGCCGGTAATCAAATATTGGATTTCGTCCTGATAAATAAAAGGGGCATAAGTTTCATCGAATGCGGGTGTTTCGCGGATACAGCGACCGCACAAGGTTGGTGCAGCGTTGGGTACAGGGAAAGTTTCGCCGCAACGGTAGCAGCAATGAAGATTTCTGGGCAAGCGGCTAAAGCAGAAGCTGCAGATATCCAAGGTATTGAAACCAGGGTTTCCGCACAAAATACAGGTTGGCGGAAGCAAGGTGTTCTGTATAATAGTTAGCCAGTTGTAAACTTTAAGCATTTGATCGAGTTGACAAGTAACCGTCTTGCTTTTCACTTAACAAAATTTCATTGTAGTTGGAGATTAACTGAATGTCTGCAAACCCGGATACGATTCGCCATAACTGGCATCTGGATGAAGTATTGGCCTTGTTCGCCATGCCGTTTAACGATCTTGTCTATAAGGCGCAAACGGTGCATCGGCGTTATTTCGACCCGAACGAAGTACAAGTCAGCAGCTTGCTCAGCATCAAAACCGGCGCGTGTTCGGAGGACTGCGGCTATTGCCCACAAAGCGCTCACCATAATACCGGGTTGCAAGCGGAAAAACTGATGTGCGTAGACGACGTGGTCGCCGCCGCGCAGCAAGCGAAAGACCAGGGCGCGTCACGCTTCTGCATGGGGGCGGCCTGGCGGCAACCCAAGGATAAAGATGTCGAAAAAGTTGTCGAAATGGTGCAGGGCGTGAAAGCACTGGGCATGGAAACCTGTGTGACCTTGGGTATGCTGACCGACGAGCAAACCGCTAAGCTAAAAGAAGGCGGACTGGATTATTACAACCACAACCTCGATACCTCGCCGGAATATTATTCGGAAGTCATCACTACCCGCACCTATCAGGATCGGTTGGATACGCTGGCACGGGTGCGCGATGCGGGCATCAACGTGTGCTGCGGTGGTATCGTCGGCATGGGCGAAAGTGCCGCCGATCGCGCCAAATTGCTGATCGAACTCGCTAATTTGCCGCAACACCCGGAAAGCGTGCCGATCAACCGCCTGGTGCAGGTCGAAGGCACACCGCTGAACGGTACGGACGATCTCGATCCTTTCGTCTTCGTGCGCATGATCGCCGTGGCGCGCATTATGATGCCGCTTTCCCGCGTCCGCCTGTCCGCCGGCCGCAACGACATGAACGACGAATTGCAAGCCTTATGCTTCTTGGCTGGAGCGAACTCGATTTTCTACGGCGAAAAATTGCTGACGACGGATAACCCGGAAGCGAACCGGGATAAGGTGTTGTTTGAACGGTTGGGGGTGAATAGGTAAAAAATGATTATAATTAGCCTATGTAAATAAATCACTTAACTGTGTGATGGAGTCTTATAATGAATGTAAAAGAAGCTGTAATTCAGGCAAAAAAGGAAATTATCAACTTATTTGCCGATGAAAATCTTACCAATATTGGCTTAGAAGAAGTGGAACTTGACGATAAAGCTAATGAGTGGCGAGTCACTATAGGATTTTCGCGGCCATGGGATACACCAAAAAATACATTTGCCGCGTTAGCTGATTCTTCGCCCAAACGGTCTTATAAATTAGTAAGAATTTCCAATGCTACTAATGAAGCAATTTCTATCAGGAATCGTGAAGTTTAAGTTTTGAAACAAATTCCAATTTTATTAGATACCAATTTGCTTATTTTATTTCTTGTAGGCTCTGCCTCACGAGACTACATAGCAATTCATAAAAAGCTAACGTCATTTGATTGTGACGATTATGACGAGTTACTAAAGATTATTAGGAACGCTTCAGATGTATTTGTTACGCCGAATACCTTGACAGAGACGTCTAATTTAGCGGGATACATTAAAGAACCAGCGAAAAGCAATATATTCAAAGTTTTTCGCGAAATGATAAAAAACTCAATTGAGCTATTTATTCCTAGTGCGGTTGCGGCACAAACTGAAGAATTTATTCGCTTAGGATTGACTGATGCAGCCATTCTTAATGCGTTAACTAATCAAGAACTGGTAGTTTTGACCACCGATCTTGATTTATACGTCGCGGCACTGTCAAAAGGTAAAGCAATTAATTTCAATCACCTAAGAAATAAGTAGCAAGTAGGATAAGGTGTGTTATGAATGTTAAACAATTACCAAATTTTCAAGGAATGCGCTTACAAATTTCTTTTTTAAAATTCAAATTTGTTTGATTTATCCTTAAAACTTAACGAACTGTCGCAACAAGGCTTGCGCCGTTCAAGACGTATCATCGAATCCCCGCAAGACATTAATCTGGTTTGCAACGGCAAAGCCGTCATCAATTTTTGCAGCAACGATTATCTAGGTTTAGCCAATCATCCTGACGTGATAAAGGTGTTCAAGACCGCCGCCGATCAATGGGGTGTCGGCAGCGGTTCGGCGCATTTGATTTGTGGGCATTCGAGAGCACACCATGCATTGGAAGAAGAACTGGCGGAATTTACCGGGCGCGACCGGGCGTTGCTGTTTTCTACGGGTTACATGGCGAACATGGGGGCGATTGCGGCATTGGTCGGGCGTGGCGATACTGTGCTGGAAGACCGTTTGAATCATGCTTCCTTATTGGATGGCGGTTTGTTTTCCGGAGCAACGTTCAAGCGCTATCGGCACACCGATTGTGATCATCTTAGTGACCTATTAGCTAAAACGGACGGCGATAAATTGATCGTGACCGACGGCGTGTTCAGCATGGATGGAGACATCGCCCCCCTGCCCGATATTTATGAAGTGGCAAAGAAATACGACATCCTGCTGATGGTGGATGACGCGCATGGAGAAGGATGTGGCGCCTTTGCAAGCCTTGTCGGCTGTCGCAAAGCAGCATTCGGCTTGGTTGATGGTGGATGAGGCCCACGGTTTCGGCGTCTTAGGGGCAAACGGCGGAGGGGTAACGGAAGCATTGGGTTTGCGACAGGATGATGGGCAAGTGCTGGTGGGTACATTAGGCAAAGCTTTCGGCACTTTCGGTGCTTTTGTGGCGGGTTCGGATGAATTGGTTGAAACGCTTATCAATAAAGCCCGTACCTATATTTATACCACCGCATTGCCGCCTGCGGTTGCCGAAGCGACCCGGGCAAG
>JBGAWU010000284.1:0-4031 GCA_044227425.1 Methyloglobulus sp. | reverse complement strand
GATATAAAATATTTAACTGGTTGAATATAAATAATAATGCAGGTAATGACTGAAGCTGCGCACTATGTTTTCGCTTTTTGCGCTGCAAACAAAACAAAGGCCAAAACCGTCAAACTCGGCAATAATGCAACCAGGGGGGGATTATAGTTATAAATCAACCCCATATGGCTAATAATCTTATTAAAAATATTAAAGCCCATTCCGATAGTTACCCCTATCATAATTCTCGCGCCGACGCTGACGCCACGGTGAATGCCTATTACAAAAGGAGCGGATACCAGCATCATAATAAAAGTTGTTAACGGGTTGATTGCCCGTCCCCAAAATGCAAATTCGTAGCTTTGCGATTTTTGGTGGTTACTTTTTAAAAACTCGACATACATTGCCAAATCGTAAAGCGAAAGGTTATTGGGATCTACAACTACTATTTTTAACAAATTAGGCGCTATGGACGAATTCCAGGTTTTTTCGGGCTGGCTGGCGACTTGAATTTGTTCAGTAGAAATGGCTGATTCCTTGGTATTAATTAATTTCCAGGTTTTATTTCCCTGGAAAATTGCTTTTTCGGCGTGGAGTGCCTTATAGATATGGTGGTTATCGTCAAGTTCGTAAATACTGATGTCGGACAAGCGACCATCTTCTTCGGCTTGGCGGACATTTACGTAATTCGTACCCTCACGTAGCCAAATGCCGTATTTTGAGTTTGTAATGACGCTTTCGTTTAAGGCCGTCATTTTTAATTTTTGCCCGAATTTTTCGCAAACAGGGGCGACAAATTCTCCAAGAGCTAACGATATGGAAACCAGGATAAGCCCTGCTATCAACACGGATTTTATTATGCCCAGCACGGATAGTCCGGCAGCTTGCATGGCAACCAGTTCGCGGTTATTGCCCATTGTTCCCAAGACGAACAAACTGCCAATTAACGCCGAAGAAGGGACCAGTTGGTAAAGGACAGTCGGCGATGTCAATGCGATGTAATAGATAATATGTTTTAAATCATAAGCGCCTTTCAAATCCTTGATTTCGTCGGCAAACGTAAACAGGTTGAAAATGGTTAACAATATCAATAAGGTAACTAATGACCCTTTCAGAATTTCCCTGCCGATATAGAATGTAAGTACATTCATTGGTTAACCCTTTTTTTGACCAGTAGCAGAAGCCATTTAAATCCGTACCAATTGGCAAGCAACACCAATCCGATGGCGAATAAGGCAAAACTGACCCAGAAAATTCCTGGCCAAGGTGGAATGCTGCCTTTGATGACCCAGCTTTGGGTAACGCTTGAGAAATTGCCTTGACTGAAAAAAATTAAAAAACCGAGCGCCATCGTGCCGAAAATGCCGCCTCTCGGCGAAACTTTAGATAAAGGTACTGAAACTAACGCAAATAATAGGATAGTGATAGGCGTTGAAAGGCGGGTTTGAAGTTCGGCAAGGTCTTTTTTGTCATTGGAATTCCACAGAACGCTGCTGGCAATCGCTTTTGAAGAGACAAAATTAGATACGGCTTTTTCTTCAATTTTAAAAGCATAGGTCTTAAAAGTTTCAATGACGTAATTTAAATCGCCGGGATGGCCTTGTATGCTTTCGCCGTTTTCGAAAACCATGTAACGACCGCCGGGTAAGTCTTCAAAATGGCTTTGTTCGGCGGAAATAATGTCGAGGTTGCCTTTTTTTCTATCCTGCACGAAAACCGATTGCATTTTGTTGTCTGGCGTGATGTTTTCCACATAAAAAACGAGGTTGCCTTTGTTGTATTCGCTGAATTTTCCTGCCGCAATTCCGCGGATGTCGGCGGATTGTTCGTCGTGGTTCATAATCTGTTGCATCCGGTTTTCCGCCCAAGGCGAAATATACATGGATAAACCGAAAGACAAAATGCTTAGAGGCAAAGCCAATAAACAGACCGCCTTGTACAGGGTGAAGGCACCTCCGCCGGCGGCGGCAATGGCGGACATTTCCTGGTCTTTGTATAACCTGCCCAAGACCATCAACAGTGCCATAAAAGTGGCTGCCGGGATCAGGGAAATGCCCACACTTATCGTTTTCAGGCCCAATACGGTCAATAACGTATCGTTTGAAATATGGCCTTCAACGGCATTCTCCAATATCCTGATGAATTTTTGGCTAACAATGATGGCGACGATCACCGTCCAGACGGAAAATAACGTTTTTAACAAGTCTTTAGCGATCATCCTATCCAGGACAGTGATGAACGGTCGTCTCGACATTTTGTAGCCCGCCGGCCAGTTCGCGTCCAAGCCTATCTCCTCAATCAAAACAATTATTGTGTTGTATAATCACAAGCCGAAAATATGGATTTAAGATAAACAAAACCACTTAATCCGTCCTAGCCAACCAAACAAAATTAATACATAGCAAGATGGAATATTCAATTGAAATCGCACCTATAGAAACATTGTCCAGTGATTGTATCATCATCGGTGTTTATCAGAATCAGCAATTGATTCCGTCGGGAGCCGCTATTTCCCAGAACCTGAAAGACATCATCGGTAAAGTGATCGGCAGGGGCGACACCAGTGGAAAAATAGGTGAAACCGTCTTGATCAATGTGCTGCCCGAAAGAACAGTCGAACGGGTGCTTCTGGTTGGTCTGGGCGAAACGAAAACGATGTCGCCCAAAAATTATAGGAAGGCACTGTCGGCGGCGGCAATGAGTTTAAAAAAGCCGTTCATCAAATCGATTGTTTGCAGCCTTGCCGAGGTGGCTGTCGAGGGTGCTGATTTGCAATGGAACGTCAGGCAAATCGTCGAAGTATTTAGCGATTCCGTCTATCAATTTACCGAGCTTAAATCCGATAAGGAAACCGAGAGCAAATTGCAAAAAATTGTAATTACCGCGCCGGAGAGTGGTCGCGAACTTGCCGAAAAAGGTCTGCTACAAGGTTTGGCGATTGCCGAAGGGATCAATGTGACCAAAGCAATGGCAGATTTGCCCGGCAATATCTGTACCCCGACGTATATGGCTGAACAGGCGGTTAATCTCGGTAAGCAATATCCCGAACTGATTGTTAAAATTCTGGAAGAAGCTGAAATGAAAGAACTCGGGATGGGTTCTTTGCTTTCCGTTTCACGGGGCAGCCGACAACCTGCCAAACTTATTGCGCTTGAGTACAAAGGCGCAAAAAATGAATCCAGGCCAGTGGTGTTGGTGGGTAAAGGCTTGACGTTCGATGCGGGCGGCATAAGCTTGAAGCCAGGTCCCGGCATGGATGAGATGAAATATGACATGTGCGGCGGTGCAGCGGTGATGGGAACATTATTGGCTGCGGTCAAAATGCAATTGCCGTTAAATTTGGTCGGGTTGATACCCGCCTCCGAAAATCTGCCGGACGGTGATGCGAACAAGCCCGGCGATATCGTTACCAGCATGTTGGGCAAAACTATCGAAATCCTCAATACTGACGCCGAAGGCCGGTTGATTCTCTGCGATACCCTGACCTATGCGGAACGTTACAACCCGGAAGTCGTTATCGACATGGCGACATTAACAGGCGCCTGTTTAGTCGCATTAGGCCGAGTCCCCAGCGGGTTGCTCGGCAACGACGACGAACTTTGCAATGCGTTAATAAAAGCGGGCGAAGCTTCCTGCGACAGCGTATGGCGTTTGCCGTTGTGGGAAGAATATCAGGAGTTGCTCAAATCCAATTTTGCCGATTTAGCCAACATCGGCGGTAAAGATGCCGGTACGATTACCGCTGCATGTTTCCTGTCCCATTTCGCCAAAAATTTCCGCTGGGCGCATTTAGACATCGCCGGAACCGCGTGGCGTACTGGTCAATTCAAGGGGGCGACTGGGCGGCCTGTTCCTTTGTTAACGCAATATCTCATCGACCGCGCGAAAGCGGCGTAAGGTTAAGTGTTTGCCGGAAGTCATTTTTTATATACTGCAGACGGAATCAATCCAGGAAAGATATTTGTTCGCCTGTAAATTGATTGAAAAAGCCTACCGTACTGGCGTATTTCCTTACCTGCTCACCGATTCTTCAGAACAGGCCCAAGCCCTGG
>JBGAWU010000283.1:245-4058 GCA_044227425.1 Methyloglobulus sp. | reverse complement strand
ATCTGTACCGCTCCCCAACCCACGGGATAACTGCCTTTGGCTTGGTGCGCCTTGAACGAAGACCAATGCCAATCGGCTGGGTCTGTTACAAACCCATGTTTGACGGGGTTGTAATGAATATAATCCAGATGGCGGTGCAAATCTTCGTTATCGCGGATAATGTGATCCCAGAAACGCCGTTGCCATATTGTTACGGGTGTATTAACACCGTGCGCCTGCTTCCAACGGTGTGTGAACCTGAGCTTGATGGATTGGATGATACGGGAAAAATCACTGTTTGCTTCAGGCCTGATAAGGCAATGGAAATGGTCATTCAAGATAACATAGGCTATTGACCGGAAAGGGATTTCAGCTTTGACTTCGCGAATGATCGCCAACAACAACTCTTTTTCCTGGTCGTTTGCCAATATGGGTAAGCGTTGAAGGCATACGACGGTGATGAAAACCGATTGATTTGGTAGCTTATATCTGCGGATATTGGTCATGTATAAATGTTGTCACATAACCGCTCACGCGGCAATGTGACCTACAAATTAAGCATACCTTGCTACTCAAACGGATTAATCGACCCAATACCGCATTGCTCAAAGTCTTTGGTATTTCGGGTCGCCAGATTGAAGCGGTTAACCCGCGTGATAGCCGCTATTTGGGCATCTGGAAAACTCATGGGACTGCCTATCCTTTTTCTGAATGCCATGATCTCGGCATAAGCTTCTGCGGCAGGCCGATCAAAATCAAGGATTCTGGATGCAAAGCCTTGGGCAATAAATTGATCGAAACGGCTTTGTAACAATCTACAACGTTGACCGTCGGCTAAAATTCGTAGCCCATAACCGATTTCTGCAATGCTAATGGTCGTTATATAAACTTGGGAAATTTGCTGTTGATCCAGCCATACCAACACAGCCGGACTGGACTGAGGGCGCATGACTTGAGATAACATTGGTATCCAATACCAACATTAGGACAAATCCAGCGGCTCGTGGGCAGGGTATTTAGGTAATTCCAACTCAACGCCTTGCCCTTCGCCAAACAACTGTAAAGCCATCTCACCCAACTTGACCTCCTGGGCAACCGCTTGCTTAAGGATTTGGCGCACTTCTTCTTCCATCGACACGCCATGCGCCGACGCTAAACCACGTAATCTTAAGAAGACGTCGTCATCTAATTTTCTGATACTGAGATTTGCCATGTAATGAACCTCATAGACTGTCATTTTTCTAATTATTTGACGATAGCACGCGCTAGCACTCAGTGCCAACAATACTCCTACTAAATATACCCAATGGCTTTAACAAGATTCGCCGCTCCGAAATGGAACTTTGTGGCTTTGCAAAATCGCGTCAACACTTTTGTGACCTGAAATCTAAAAAGAATTAAAATACCTCAAATTTTTGGAGGAATAACCGTGAAAACCAAAACCCATTTTATAAAAATAATTGTACTCGCATTGCTACTAAGCCCAGTCCTTGCATTCGCCGAACAAGACGAAACCGAATGGAACAACATTCTGAAAAACCAGTATTTTTCCGGAAAAACCATTGAAGAATCCGATAAAGTTATCGAACTGGATGCGCCTATCCGCGCTGAAGACCCTGCCTTGGTGCCGTTAAAAATCAATACCAAAATCAAACAAACCAATGACAGTTATATTAAAAAAATCCTGGTTCTGGTCGATAAGAACCCCTTCCCTTACGTTGGCGAATTTGAGTTCAGCCCGCATAGCGGCAAGGCCGACCTCGCCATGCGCATTCGAGTGAACACTTATAGCTATATCCGCGCTATTGCGGAAATGAATGACGGCAAGTTATACATGAGCAAGAAATATGTGAAAGCCAGCGGCGGCTGTTCCGCGCCTGTCGGTGCCGACCTTGATGCGGCCATGCAACGCTTGGGTAAGATGAAGTTCCGCCTAGATGAAGGTGTTAAGACGAAAGAACCGACACTGGTTCAGTTATTGATTAGCCACCCTCATTTAAGCGGCATGCAGATGGATCAGGTAACCCGGTTCATCAAAAAATCGCATTTTGTCGAAAAGATGAAAGTTTCCTTTAATGACCAGCCGATTTTAACTGCCAAAACCGACATCGCTATCAGTTCCGACCCTAATTTCCGGTTTTATTTTATCCCGGACTCCGCAGGCACCCTAAAAGCCGAGATTACCGATACCTCTTGCGAAAGCCCAACGGCTCGGAACGTTTGTACAAAAGGTAATACGTATACTGAAACTTTCGCCATCAAACCTTGATTTTCTCAGGTTTATTCTTAAGATTTTTCGATTTAACCCTACCCGTTCCACACACCTAGCGGGCAATAACTGCCCGCTGCACTAGCCGTAAATGCCAGAATGAGTGCAATCTATGCACTCATTCTGTGCAAATTTGAGTCCCCACTTATTGGTTAATCCCCGTAAACCGGCATAAATAGGCTTTTAGAAGACAGGCATAGATAATGCTTAAATAAATTTAGGCTGTTTGTCACATTCTCGACTTATTTTGTTAATAAAATGAAGTTGAAAATTGAGCGATGTACTGACATGTTTCAAATAACCAACTAAAAGGAACTGCTATGCAAAACCAACGAGCGATTGAAAATCTTATGGAATTCGTTATTCCCGTTACCGAAACCGGATGCTGGTTATGGACCGGCGAAACCCGGAACGACTACGGAAGGATTAATATTGATGGCGAAGAAATTAAAGCGGATATTGTTTCTTGGGAAACCCAGCACGGTAAACTACCTGACGGGCAACGGCTTCGGCATAAGTGCAATATAAAGTGTTGTATTAACCCCGACCACCTCTTCCCGATTGAAGATTTGGTCAAAAACTAAATTTGGACTGTATGCAAGTGAGTTACAAAGAACGGCGATACAACGATAAAACTTGCCTTACGTAATTTTGGGTTTCAGGGTAAGGTGGGATGGAGTTGTTATACTTCATGACCGCGCCTTCACCGGCGTTATAAGCCGCAACCGCCAGCCCCAGATTATAATTGAACATATCCAGAAGGTCCCTTAAGTATTTTGTCCCGCCATTGACGTTTTGAACGGGATCGGTACGGTTGGTCACACCGTAACGTCTGGCGGTATCGGGCATCAACTGCATAAGTCCAACCGCCCCTGCGCGAGAAACAGCGCTGGCATTATAAGCGGATTCGGTTTGGATGACTGCATGGACCAGTTTTTCTGCAACGCCATGCTTATTGGCAGCATCTGCGATAACGTCAGAGAATTTGAATTTATTTGAAAAACCCTGATAGCTGGAAGGGCTACCGCTAAAGCGGTGGAAAATTGTGGGATAATCACTGTTTTCCCTAAATTTGAAATGATTTTCCGGCGTTTTTATAATCAATTTCGCCAAACTGTGGCGCGGCTGCCCAAACGAGTTTGACCGTAGATTGGTGTACATTACCCGTCCGTTTGAATCGACATACTTGTAGATGTCTGCAATTGCTTCATGGGAAATGAATAAAGCCAATAATAAAAGTGCGTTTTTTATCGTCATTAGTTATTCCTGTTTGTTGCGTGAATATCCACTAAATCCGCGGCATCGACTACCTTCTTTAAGGCATCATCAACCGTTCCAGAAGTCGCTATCGCCACTCCCATCCGTCTGCGGTTTATAGCTTCCGGTTTACCGAATAACCGTATCTCGGTATCCGGTATACTTAACGCTTTGTCCAAACCCGTGTAATAAAAGTCCACGGCATCTATATCCGAGAGGATTACAGAACTCGCCCCCATTTTTTGTAGTCCGGTTGCTACTGGTAATCCTAAAATTGCACGGACATGCAGCTCGAATTCATTCAACTT
>JBGAWU010000283.1:0-235 GCA_044227425.1 Methyloglobulus sp. | reverse complement strand
CCATTGTAACCATGCCGGTATCATGCGGTCTGGGACTTACCTCACAAAACCAGACATCATCGCCTTTAATAAACAGCTCGACACCGAATAAACCCACCCCACCTAACGCATCGGTAACTTTGGCGGCAATAGCCTTGGCTCTCTCTAGCGCCGTTTCAGACATGGCTTGCGGCTGCCAGCTTTGGCGGTAATCGCCATTTTCCTGGACATGCCCGATAGGTTCGCAAAAATGGGT
>JBGAWU010000282.1:0-4157 GCA_044227425.1 Methyloglobulus sp. | reverse complement strand
CTGACAGCCGGTCTGCTGCTTGATTTGCAGATTGCCGCCGACATGATCGGAATGATGGTGGGTATTCAGAATCTAACTAAGCCCCCACCCTTTTTCGTTCAATAACGCCAAAACGGGTTCAGCCAAGGCAGGGTCCACGACAGCTGTTTTTTTGGAGTCGCGGTCATGGACAACGTAGATGTAATTGTCTGTCAGGACAGGAAGGGTAATAATTTCAAGCATATCAAACTCTTCAGTATGCAAACTATTTTGTGTCCAAGGAATGCCGTAAATATAACCAACATCCCATCCGCGGACCATGTAAAAAAGGATGCCAAAACTCAGTGAACGACCATTGTCAAACAGCGATTAATACGGCCACCGATCTAGCGCCAATCGGGTAGCAATACTGATCTTCCATAAGTGGCAACTGGTCGTCGTCCACAATAGCAAGATCGCCTGGCAAACTGGTGTCGATAAATCGATGCCATTTCTGCTGATTAAGGACTGGGAGCTGGAACAGTGCTTTTTCCCAGTGCGCGTTGGCGATTAGATAGATTTCAGGGCTATCGCCGTTAGCAGAGCGACCAAACATGTGCATAGCTATACTACGGGACTCATAACCCCAATCCGGCTGCCCGAGTTGATGGCCATGCCAGTCAATTTGTAGGCCAAGGCCGTCTTTAATTGTGAAACTATTATTCCGCAATAACTCATGGGATTTTCTAAATGCTATCAATAAGCGAAAAAATCGATACAAACCCTTATTCTCGGTTAAGCCATGCCAGTTTAACCAACTGATTTCATTATCCTGGCAGTAAGAGTTATTATTGCCTTTCTGGGTCCTGCCCATTTCGTCGCCCGCTAAAATCATGGGTACACCCCGCGACATTAACAATAAAGTGGCGAAATTCCGAACTTGGCGTTCACGTAACTGATTGATAGCGTAATCGTCTGTTTCCCCTTCTACACCGCAATTCCAACTGAGATTGTTATTGTCGCCATCGTTATTCCCTTCGCCGTTGTTCCAGTTATGCTTGTCGTTGTAACTGACCAAGTCGTGCAAGGTAAAGCCATCGTGGCTGGTTACGAAATTAATTCCGTGTCCTGGATCCCTACCAAATTGGTATAGGTCGGAACTACCGGCAAGACGGTTGGCAAGCTTCCCCACCATTCCCGGATCGCCTTTGACGAAACGCCGGACATCATCCCGAAAATGACCGTTCCATTCCGCCCATCGCCCCCAATTTGGAAAAGTTCCCACCTGATATAAACCCGCAGCGTCCCATGCTTCGGCAATCAATTTGGTGCTGGCCAATACGGGATCGCCGGCAATTTGCTCCAGTAAGGGTGGGCTATCCAATACCCTGCCCTGTTGGTCGCGCCCCAGGATGGAGGCCAAATCGAACCGAAAACCATCGACATGCATTTCAGTTACCCAATAACGCAAACTGTCCATGATAAAGTGACGAACATAAGGTTGGTTACAGTTAATGGTGTTGCCGCACCCGGAAAAGTTCATGTAACTGCCATCTTCAGAAAGCATGTAATAAGTGCTGTTGTCGATGCCTTTTAAGGAATAGGTCGGCCCCCGGTGGTCGCCTTCCCCACTATGGTTGTATACAACATCGAGTATGACTTCAATCCCCGCTGCATGGAGCGCTTTCACCATATCTTTAAATTCATTGATCGCACATCCAGGTATTTTTCCGGAAGCATAGCCAGACTTGATGGCGAAGAAAGATAAGGGATGATAGCCCCAAAAATTATGTAACGGTAAACCGTTCTCCGGGTTTTTACGTCCGTTATCCAGTTCATCGAACTCAGTGATCGGCAGCAATTCAACAGCCGTAATACCCAGCTCAGCCAAATAAGGTATTTTTTCAATTAAACCTGCAAAAGTACCCGGATTCTTTACTTGTGAAGAACGGTCTTGGGTAAAACCGCGGACGTGTACTTCATAAATAATTGAATCCGCAAGCGGACGATTGATGGGTTGGTCAAATTCCCAATCGTATCCTTTGTCTACCAATACGGCCCGCCGAAAGGGTAAATCGGACTGTTTAGGATCCGCCCATTTTTCCCGTCCATTTAAGGCGATAGCATAAGGATCGGCCAATAGCAGGTTTGGATTGAAGCGATGAGGTAATGTTTGCGGGCCGTCAATTTTATAGGCGTACTCGACACCTGGATTCAAACCGGCAATAAAAACATGCCATACATTACCGGTACGGTTAATTTTGCTATCCAAAGGAAAGGCCGCTATATAATCCTCTTCCCCAGGCAAGAACAGAGCCAAAATAACGCTTGTGGCATTCTCCGCATAAATGGAAAAATTAATCCCGCCACGCTCAACCGTTGCTCCGAAAGGCAAAGCATGTCCCCGTTGAAAGTTAAACTCCTCCGTTATCAAAGAGAGAAAATTCGTCGATGTTTTCGCTGCCATAAATTATGCCTTTGGAATGGTCCATCGTTAAAACATTTACAAGCTTAACAAGGGTTCGGTTTAGTAAAGTTTTTAAATTCTACTGACATTTTTATAGTATAGCTTAAAGAATAATGGCATATAGATACAAATTAAACAGGTAACATTTTGTTATATAACATATATTTATACGGAGCCAAACATAAGCAGGACAAATCCTTTATCGTCAATCCTTGCACGAACGCAAGCAAATAATGTACAAACAGAAATCCGGGCACACCTTTAATACAAAGCCTTCTTTCAGTTATTTTAAGGAATGTGTCCGGGTTAGTGTGCCGCATCACCTGCGCATGGTATCAGATGGAGCTGATCCAGTCCGCGCCAGGGAATCGCGTCGACCAATCAGGATAAAGACCCATTCCGAACCATCTGCGGCAAGAAACCGGTACTACATAAAATGGTCTGCTGGCCTGTGTATGGGACGACCAACATGGCGTGTCTTTTCGGCCGGACATTAACGGCTTTTTTCCATTCCCGGTCGATTAGCGGGTCAATTTATTGGAAATAACATATATATTTCAATAAGTTGATGTGTTTTTCGGTCGGCTACTTAACTTCAAATTCATTAATATAATGCAATCGATCACCTAGAATGTAATACATACCAAAAACTTTGGTTGTGTTCATCGAGCTTAATCGAATATTTGCCGTTTCCATAGTCTACTTTTATTGGTTTTTCCCGATTATTAACCCCATTAACGGCTGATACGTCCAACCCAGCCGGAGCCGATAATTCGATCGTTCCACTAACCGGTTCCGAATGAAAGGCATCGTTTACATTCTTTCCGGGAAGCGTTCTCGCCATTGCGGTAATAAAAATATGCTTGGAATTTTTTAGGTCTTTCCCATCGAGGCTTTGTACGGCAACAACTGCATTTTTTGTCTTAATTCTGAATGTAACGGCATCCAACCCAATCGTTTCTCCACCGATTTGACCCGCTGCAATTTGGGACTTACCTGTATTGATTGTATGAATCCCTTTCTCCCAGTCGCGTTTTAATTCACCCGTATCGGACTGGACAAAATTCTGGTTTTCTGGAATGAAATCCTTATTGGGGTCGCTCACGGTTGTAGCTCGTTCCAAAGCCGTCTTGCTTTCATTCAACCACGGTAATTCCTTGATTTCAGGCATAGTAATACTAAAACGGCTGGTTTCTAGCAAAGTCCTGATCGTTTTTGATGTCACCGGATCCTGGTTTTTATAAAAGAAATCATCCCTGTTAAGCCTTAGTTCGTAATTCTGTTTGGCAGGCGCCACATGACCTTGCCTGTAAAGCAAGGCTGCCGCGGGCATTAAACCCATAATCGCCGGATCGGAATAGGATAGCCAATTACCGTTACTCGGTTTGCCTTTTTTATCGAACGAGGCTTGACTGTACGCATACAACATCAATGCGTCCCACCCTTGTAAGCTGGCGATACTGGCTATGTACAATGGCATGGTATAGCGGTCAATCACTGGAAAAGTTTCCATATTCCATTCGCTTACCGAAAGTGGTTTTCCCGTCACCTGCGCAGCACCAATCCACGCCAAAAAGCTTGGATTGTACCGGGGATTATATTTGAACTCATCTTCTTGCCCATAGGTGTGGACGTCGATGAGGTCACCATCGGTCAGGGAAGGTAAACCATAAAGCCCCATCTTTCCCCAACTATTGGTAGTTGCTACCAAAGATTTACCGCCTATTTTGTG
>JBGAWU010000281.1:0-4169 GCA_044227425.1 Methyloglobulus sp. | reverse complement strand
AATCCAGCCAATAGTTCCCGATCAATTTTACCTTGTGCCGTTAACGGTAATGTATCCGCGAATAGCCACTTCCTGGGCAAATGAACGGCTTCAAACCACGGCTCCAGGCTTTGCCTTAATTGCCTTATCAAAGTGCTGCGGCCATGCGCAATCAGTTGTTGCGTCCCAGCTTCGCCAAGCACGATGACTGCACACACCATCTCCCGCTTTTGGCTGATAACCATCCCATAAGCGACGTCAACTAATGGGCTATCGACTAATCTCTGCTCCAATTCAATCAAAGACAAGCGCTTTTCTTCTACTTTTACAATCCTGTCCGTCCGGCCGATAAGGATAAAACAGCCATCTCCCGATAGGTTGATCCGGTCATCCAGCAGATAGGCCGAGTTATCGGGTAAATAAGGGGAATGTAACCTCCAGTTGCTTTCGTACGGTACTAAAGACATTCCGGGAAATAAGGTCCACGCTTGCCCTTGCGTTTTCCAGGCAATGCCCCCGGTTTCGGTGCTGCCGAAAATTTCTATCACAGGCTGCCCGACATGGTGGTTTATCAAGCTTCTCGCAGTTTCCGGCAAGGCACCGCCGGAACTAAATAATGCTTGCAGTTTCGCAATACCGTCCCAAGGGGAATCTTGGTCTAACCGCTTAAGATGTGCAGGGCTGGCTACCCAATATGCTGGTCGATTCTTGCTGCTGTTAACCAGCATTTCTGGATTGAGGTAGATCGAACTGTGAAAGCAACGCCCGGCGCTTAACGGCCACAAGATACGGAACAGCAACCCATAAATATGTTGGTGACTGACGGTAGCCAACACTTCCGCTTCACTGAGTTTTTCACCCCATTGTTTTTCCAAGGCATTAATTTCAAGCTGAAATTGCTGCAAATTTTTGGTGACGGCTTTTGGCTCCCCGCTAGAACCGGAAGTGAAAAGCACTATTTGGGGTTCGACAGGGTCGATTGACGGTAAGCTCCCGTTAGCCTGCGTGGATGTCGTTAATTGATAATCGAAAGGCGTTGCGCTGCCCCAATCGCCGATGAGCTGACAGCCATTTTGCTCCAACTGTCGGGCGGTGCCTGAACGGTTATTCCCGGGAATCCAAACCTGTTGACCGGTATGGAGCAAAGCCATGAAGAGTACGGCAAACGGGTAAGCATCTTCGGTAAACAGCGCAAACTTTTGAACTGGTTGGTCTTGTAAGTAGCTTACCCAATACCTGACGGCAGCACCAAAAGCCAAACCGTCAAAATATCGCCCTTGATGGTAGGCAATCGCTTTGTTGCCCTGTGTTTCTGTCAAGCAATAATCCGACAGTAAAATATGATCAACGGACATGCTTCTGGGTTTTTATCCTGACCGCATATTCACCGGCGAATAGAAGCCCCATCAGTAGATAGGAAATTAAGCCGTTGTATAGGCTCCACAGCTCGAAACTGCCCCAAATTGCTGTACATAAAGCAATGCCGCCGTTAACCACAAAAAACAGGCACCAAATTTGGGTGACTTTCCGGGTGTAGCGAACTCCCTCAGGCGGTAAATCGGGGTGTTGGATTCTGGCTAAGCGTTCGACCAATGTCGGCGGATGGAATAGGCTCCAGGAAAATAGAAATAACGCCATCAAACTCATCAGTACCGGATAAAACTTTAAGGTTACCAATTGGTTATTCCATACGACAAAACCGCAAAACACCATACCGATGATTAATAGCGGCGCACTCCAGTGCTGTATTTTGTAACTTAACAGTAAGCGCAACCCAAATAAGGCAATGAGGATGGCTGCTATTTTCCAGGGTTCCAGATAATTAATGCTAAAGTAAACAGCGAAGGGATAGAACATTGCCAATAGCCCGATAATAACGGAGATAACTGTATTCATTGCACTTTAGGCAAAACAAGGAGCGAACATATAGAAAGCAGTGCTGTCAGTCTTTGAGCATTTTATCCACAACATCTACGACATCGCCAATCGTACGGGCAGACTTGAAATCTTCAGGCTTAACGGGCTTTCCGGTCATTTCTTTTAACCTTACGATCATATCGATGGCATCAATGCTATCGAAATCAAGATCTTCATAAAGGCGGGCATCCAGGGTGATGTTGTCTTCGTTAATCTCAAACATCTCAACCATGATGGTTTTTATGGCGGCCAATATTTCTTCACGATTGTTCATATGTCTGTTTTAACCCAGTGCGGTTTGGATGTAAGCGGCCAGCGATGCTACAGAAGAGAATATCTTAACTACATCCTGATTTTCCGCATCAATCTTCACGTTGTATTTTTTACGGATCGCCAAGCCCAGTTCCAACGCATCGATAGAATCCAACCCAAGCCCACCGTTAAAGAGCGGCGCGTGGCTGTCGATGTCGGCAACAGTAATGTCCTCTAGCGCCAGCGCATCGATAATCAATTGTTTTATTTCATTTTCCATAATCTTTATAGCGCTCTCTCTGCTCGGAAAAGTAATCCTGTAAATAGTGGTTAAAACGGCGGACGGCAATGGACTTCGGCTCGATTTGGATAAATTGCCCCAAAGCAATATCGTCGCCCACATGCATCGCCAAATGAAAATGCCGATCTGGAATTTGATACCATTGCTCGGCTTTAGTCAATGTGCTCGGATAACATGACAGGGTTACCGGCGTTAAGATTTTATTGGCTTGCAATGCAATTGCCGCCGCCCCACGCTGAAACCGGCAGGGCTTTCCCGGTACAGAGCGTGTCCCTTCGGGGAAAATAATCATCGTCCCGCCCGTTTGTAGCCATTCAACGCATTCGGCAATCATTTTTTCAGGGTCGTCGTTACTGATATATCCCGCATTTAAGATGGGGCCGCGCATAAACGGATTGCGCCAGAGGCTACCTTTTACAATGCAATTGGCTTTCTTTATCCGGCTGATTAAAAACACAATATCCACAAGTGTCGGATGATTGGCGATAATCAATTGCCCAGGCCGGTTCAGCTTTTCCAGGCCATTGATCTCATAAGTCATGATGCCGATCCGGTGCATCAAGCCGATGAAAAGGTAAAAACTGTAATGCACCGCATTTTGCGCCCGGTTGATTTTTTGCAAGCGTGTACCGGGAATCAAAGACAGCACGGGGAAGATCACAAACCATAAAATTAATCCGCCCGCGCCAAAGCTGAAAAAACTGAATCCTGTGCCGAATAAACGCCAGCAGTAGGTTATTTTTTTGATTATGTTTTTTGCCATATCCAACTGCGGTTCTGGTTGCCTAACTGTAGTGTGTGCCGGTCGGAAAGCAGAAACCGGATTAAGGCCAACAGTTGCAATGGTTGCTCGCCGTCGTCCCTGGCGCTAGATGACTGCAATAACTGGTACGGTGTGCCTTCGCCCTTGCTGCTTATTTTCAAACCTGCAACACAAGGATAGTCAGTATTCAGCTTATAGGGAGCCGTTGGATAAAAATCGGCAATAGGTTCATCGTACAACAGGATAAGGGCTTCGTCCGCGCCTTCCTGCAACATGCCGAGCGCTTCAATAAATGCGGCAGCAATACCTTCCTGGCATGGGGCGATAACGGTAATTTCTTCACTGTTGTTAAAGGCGATGGAAAACAGGCCTGCGATGGCGTTATGCACCGACAAACTGAATGCCGTTGGCGAAATCTCCTCACCTGCCTGAATCGTTTTTAGCATTTCCAAAGACTTGCAAATTTCACCGTGGGCAGAACTGAATACGACTGGCAATGTTTTCGTCTGCCCGAGACAGGATTCGGCAATCCTGAAAACCGCTTTCGCCAGCGGCGACAACCTGCGATGCAGTAATTTAGGGACGCTGCTGGACACCGAAATTTCACCGGTTTCAACCAGCTTATAATCCCTAATGTCTAGGGCAGGCGCCCAAGCACACCATGTATTCAAAATAAAATCAGCCATTGTTAATCAAAGCACACCTTTAACCTGCTTAAACTTATCCATAAACACCGGCATCCAAATCATATGCGGTTTTTTGCCCTACATTCAACATTGCATAGCCCTAATTATCATAAATTAGACTCACAAATCCTTTGTTTTAAGGTGTGTTAGGTAACTTTTACAACGCCCAAAGTTTCTCGGTTTTAACCCTGAAAGCCACGCAAACAACTGGAACAACCTCCTATTATCATTACGGGCAGGTACGGCCTATCATTGTACTACCTATAACAGA
>JBGAWU010000280.1:0-4195 GCA_044227425.1 Methyloglobulus sp. | reverse complement strand
AGGATTGCTACGAACTTGTGGAAATTCCAAAAATACTGATGCTTGAGGCATCAAACTGCCAGATGGAAATTCGAGAAGATAGCAGACAGAACCCTAAACCCGGATACGGTTATGTAAAAGATGCTGCCGGGCAGCTAAAATATGCCCTTTACTTCGACGGTGGAACTGAACGCAAACTCCAGATCAAGAATTTACGCAAAGATTTTTGTAAGATTCATGCGATTTGGATATTTGGATCATCGACCTCTTAGTAGGCGCTCACGTGCCAAATCTGCGTACTCAGTATTCAGTTCAATCCCAACGCAATGCCGCCCCAGTTCATTACAAACTACCCCCGTCGTCCCTGACCCAAAGAATGGGTCTAGTATGCGGCTATTTTCACGGGAACCCGCCGCGACGCAAAGGCGCACGAGGGCGCGCGGATATACCGCGAAATGGCTACCTGGATAAGGCTCAGTCATAATATTCCAAACGGTACGGCGATTCTTCGTTTTCTGCTTCGGATCGGACGCTGGTTCCATGATTGCTTGCCAATCGTAATAATATTTCTCTGACTTCGAGAAAAAAAATAAATATTCGTGAGAACGGGTCGGACGATCTTTTACGCTCTCAGGCTGGCAGTTTGGCTTGTTCCATATAATGTCTGTGCGGAGATACCACCCATCAGCCTGTAGTGCAAAAGCCAACTTCCACGGGACGCCAATCAAGTCTTTTGGTTTGAGCCCTACTGGAGTAGGGGCCCTATACTCCATTGCACGACCTTTATTCTTTGCGTCAGCACCTCGCCACGTGCGACCGCCCGACGTATAACTATCCCCAATGTTCAGCCACAAAGTGCCATCATCGGCAAGAGTTCGTCGCGCTTCGCAAAAAAGGCTCACTAGATCGGCAATGTATTCATCGACAGTAGCTTCCGCCCCAATTTGACCCGTAACACCATAGTCTCGTAGTCCCCAATAAGGGGGAGAAGTAACGATACAATCAAAATGACCGTCAGGCATTTGCGAAAGAAGCTGACGAGCATCGCCAACGTGCAGCTCGCAACGATTTCTTGTGTTCTCAGTTAATCGAACATCGAGCGAAGTATCCTCTATATCAAATAGATCAAGCATATGCGCTATTTCATTCATTCTTGATGCTCCAATAAATTGCTTTTGACGAGGCGTATTTTCGTCCCTTCATGATGTGTAATTGCTACTTATAGTATTCAAAAAAAAGACTTCTGTCAATCCTATGTTTATCTTTATTGGTTAAAAATACAAGTATTGCAGGTGTGTATCTAGCTGTTTAGTCCCAGTGAAGGTATTTGGCTAATTTAGCAGCAAGAATCGGAGTTTGCTTTGCTGTAGTCCCGGCTAGTATGGCGGTCGACTCGGCGGCTCCGGTTGCCTCCGCTGATCTCGGTTATCCCGGCGACCTTGTTTGGAGAACGATGATGTCAGAAGCGAATAAAGCGATTGTAACCCGTTGGTTTACGGAGTTTTGGGGCAATCCCTGGAACCCAAATGTGATCGACGAATTGGCGACGCCGGATATTTTGGTGCATTACCCGATGCACGGCCCGCGACGTGGACGCCAAACCGTCAAAAAAATGATGGCGGAGTTCCGTACCGCGTTTCCCGACCTGAATTTTTGGGGAGTTGGCGAACTTATAGCAGAAGGCGACTACGTTGTCGGTCGCTGGGATGGTGGTGGTACGCATACTGGGCCGGCATTCAGCGATTTACCCATCGGTGCGTTACCGGCAGCGTCAGGGCGAACCATGCGCTTTACCGGTACCACAGTGTTTCGCATCGAAAACGGCAAAATCGCCGAAGAAATTGGCGAGGAAGGGGCGTTGACTGCCTTACAACAATTGGGTTTGCTGCCCAAAAGCTAATCACTGGCGCTTGTCAGTCACCCGCAAGCGTCACTAATCCTTTGATCGAAGGAGTTGCCGACATGATACCTAAACCATTCAAGCTAAAGCTCGCCATCATCACCATTTTGTTGTCTCTGTTTCTACTGATTTATGCACCAACCGGTTTCGGTGCTGCGGAAGACAGGCAAAGTCCGTCCACCAACATCTTATTGACCGCAAAGGAACGGTTGAACAACAAAGCCGCCGACAATCAGCGCATCAATAATTGTAAAGTGCCGCCGGAACAACGTGGCACAAAACCGCGTCCGGAGGCTTGTAAAACGAATGCCATAGCGGGGTTAAATGCAACTATACAGCGTACTTCCGGTGCGCCGTGTGTTGGCCAATCGTTGCGTTTGCCTTGACCGATAGCCCTTTAAGCCGTTGTTACGCTTTACCTCTCGGCTTATCGTTGATGAATGCCGGTTCATCAGTTCACCAACAATCGCCTTTAGGCTAATCCCACTTAATAAAGTGTAAATCTGGTATCGTTCGTTCTCGGTCAGTTGTTTGTAGTACATTGGGCATTTTCCTTTGGCGAGAAAAATGGCGAACTATGCAGCTGACCACCTCTCTCAGAAAAGGGCATTTATTATCCGAAACCGCCAATGATTTCTTTGTCTTGTGACGACAGAATCTAGGTTTTTATCTATTAGCGTAGCGGTAGCGGAACCTGGCTAAGTGGAGGATTCCCCCCTACCCGTCAGTTTTCAGTGCTACTTCTATGCAGCAAAAGCTTGCCAATGTCATTACGTACGGCATTGATAGGCATTAAAATGTCCATCAATGCGATATTATTGACCAATCGGCCTTCGTTATAATCCGTCAGTGCTTCGGCTTTCAGGCTCAGGAGACGTTTTTGCTGTTCGACCAGTTTATCGGCCAAGAACTCATCGGACAGTTCTATTTCATTAATGTTATGTTCGATTTCGGCAATTCGCTTCATAAATTCGCCTAATAATTGTTCCCTGCTCGATTGCCTGTGTTGCCGGTAAATTTGCCAAAGAAATAACAATCCCCCGACTAATGCCCCAACTGCGCTTAAGGTAGAGCTCAGCTCATCAATATCATCTTTCCCGATCAGGGGGCGGTCACGGTTACGATAATTGATGGTGCCTTCATGCAGTTTGACGCGAGGCGGCAAATCAAGCAGGTTCGGTGAAATAATAGGTTCCATGATGCGTGCGAAACGCGATTCAAACACCGACTTCAATACCGTCTGAACAGTTTCCGGCGACACCGAATCGCGGCTTAATAACATTAAGGGCGCGCCAATCGTGTGGATAGCCACTGACGGGACAGGGGGGTCGGTTCGGTAGGTATACGCAGGTATAGTGACATCGATAGTATAGCGACTATTGAGCGATAAGGTATTTTGATCTGTGCTTTCGTTGATGTTAAACATGTCCGCTAGGCGAAATGCATCGGCGAAAGTAACCCCAACCAGTTGGTAATCGGCTTTAATAATGTAAGTTTTAGCAATTTTTGAAGGGATGGAAGAAAACTCGATAATGGCATCCGGTAAGGCCGACCGTTCTGTTGCAGTGAGCGCACTTTCTATCTCTGTCGGGTCTTGATAAATCGGATGGTATCCTGTGGCATCCGTAGTCAAAGTCGGCGATAAACCGGCATATGCGAGTACCGATTCGGCCAGCAAGGCTCCTGCAGACTCGTGCACACCTAAATTAACGCTATGGTTGCGTAAATTGGATAAGCTTTGGGTTACTGCTTTAGCATATTCGTTCTTCACCAACAGGTGCAACGCCTCATTGTATAAAGGGGTCGTCTCACGGATATGGCCATAATGGCCAAGGTTTAAAATACCCGAAGCCATCGCAAAAGAGACCCGCCCGGATTGTAAGGCATTTAAATTGTCTATAGCGTTTTTGGTTGCCACTACCTCCGTTTTAATCCCTTCTTTTTGTAATTCATGGGCAAAAACATAGGCAACTTCGGCACGGGTCGTATGAAGAGGGCCTGGAGTGATTGTAATTTGTTCAGGATTCACGTTTTTAGGCGTAAACATAAACCAAAACGAAGCCAGTATAGCGGTTATTCCAATCGCTAAGCCCAAAATTTCTTTTTTACTAATGCTATCTTTAAATTTCATCGATTTTATGATCGGTAAGAAAATAGTATTTCTTTAATTATAACATTAGGGAAGGGCGGCTTTAATCGGTCTTGTGTCTGTATGGCCTAACAAGAATTGCATCGCGTTCAAGTTCCTGGTTTGCCAGTAATTTAGCTTGTAAATATAAGGGTGAGTTGAACGTAGCGAAACCCAATAATCAAAAC
>JBGAWU010000027.1:0-12149 GCA_044227425.1 Methyloglobulus sp. | reverse complement strand
AGGTTGGTGCGCATTAAAACGCCACGCCCCGTTTTCTTTAATAATGATTATTGTTTTATTTCATGACAGAATAGCGCCACTTTAACCGCCCTGCTTGGCTGCAGCTAATAAATGAAGATTGCAATCCTTTCCCGTAACCCTAAATTATACTCGACCGTCCGCTTGGTTAAAGCCGCCGAAGAGCGAGGACACGAAGTCAGAGTACTGGATGTTCTCCGGTGCTATATGAACATTACCTCGCACAATCCTTCCATCCATTATCGGGGAGAGGCGTTAACGGGGTTCGACGCCGTTATTCCCAGGATCGGTGCGTCCGTCACGTTTTACGGAACGGCGGTTCTTCGGCAGTTTGAAATGATGAACGTCATGCCTCTCAACGAATCGGTCGCCATTTCCCGAGCGCGTGATAAATTGCGCTCGATGCAACTATTGGCAAGGAAAGGGATTGGCCTTCCTGTAACGGGGTTTGCCAGCAATCCCGATGATATCGCCGATTTGGTCGCGCAAGTCGGCGGCGCTCCGCTTGTCATCAAATTACTACAAGGGACGCAGGGAATAGGTGTTGTACTGGCGGAAACGCATAATGCGGCGGAAAGCGTTATTCAGGCGTTTATGGGGTTGAAAGCCAACATCATGGTGCAAGAGTTTATTAAGGAAGCCGGTGGGAGCGATATCCGTTGTTTTGTGGTTGGCGATAAAGTGGTCGCCGCCATGAAAAGGCAAGGCGGGGAGGGTGAGTTCCGGTCGAATCTGCATCGGGGCGGTTCCGCTTCGCTCGTCCGCTTGACGCCGGAAGAACGGTCAACCGCTGTTAGGGCGGCAAAAATTATGGGTTTAAATGTCTGCGGCGTAGATATGTTACGTTCAAATCACGGTTCCGTAATTATGGAGGTAAATTCTTCGCCCGGCCTTCGAGGGATTGAGCAGGTCAGCGGCAAGGATATTGCCGGTTTGATTGTACAGTTTATAGAAAAACGGTTTGAGACGCTTGAAACTGCACCTCAATCGCCAGTTCGCACACGGACGCGGGGCAAAGGCTGATTCCAGCTATTTAGTTATTTAGCAAGGTAAATAAAGTTAAACAATGGGTCAGCCAGCATTCTATTCGGTCGGATTAAAAGCCGAATTCGGATTCGTCAAAGTCGTCAAATTGTTCTTTTAGGCGCTTCTTTTCCCAGTAGATTTCAATTTTTCTGCGGGCATCGCGCCTAATGGATTCTTTTTCTATTCCATCCGGCAATACTGCAAATTCACTGTCCTCAAATATGTCGTCGCTGTCGCTTTCGATTTCGGTCGTCGTTTGGGGTTCGGATTTTACAACCGGTTTATCAGTTTCTTTCATCATATATTCGCCTCACATGGAAATTTCTCTCGTTTAATCGCAACACAAGCATCAACTGCAAGGGTTTAGCATCAGCAGGATAATAGTAGCTGATTTTAAATAAAATGAAAAAAGCCTATCCGTTTTTCCATTTAAGCCATTCATCTTTCAGTGTGTTTCCCGCACCGATAACAGACAGCACCGAGCCAGGATTGTTCCTTACGACAACGTGAATAAAGTGGGGGCGAAATAAAGATTTTCAAGTTTTTGCGAAACAAAAGGAAAAATACTAAAAGTCGGCGATAAAATACGTTATATGTCGTTGAAAGACCATTTATAGTGGCGATTATCAGCCTTTCTTAATTGTTGACCTAATGTATATAGCCTATCTACTCTATGGACGGTTAACATGTCCGTAGGTTTTGTTCGGAGTTGGCCTTTTCGCACAAAAGCCGAACTCAAACCGCTTCTTCCCCTGTTTCACCGGTACGGATTCGGATGATTTGATCCGCGCTGGTAACGAAGATTTTGCCGTCGCCAATTTTTCCGGTATTGGCGGATTTGATGATTGCGTCGATGACTCGCTGTAAGTGGGGTTCGGCAACGACGATTTCTATTTTAGCTTTGGGAAGGAAATCCACTACGTACTCAGCGCCCCGGTAGATTTCGGTATGGCCTTTTTGACGGCCGAAACCTTTAACTTCGGTGACGGTCAACCCATTGACTCCGATGTCGGTAAGCGCTCCCCGGACTTCATCCAGCATATGCGGTTTGATAATTGCGATGATTAGTTTCATACAAAACCTCGTTTGATCATTGTTATTATTATTCGTTTTTTGTTGAACCGGGAGCAGGCTGGTAAAGCTTTCATTTTGAAGATAGGGTCACTCATTGGTGCATAACGATTCGGCGCGGCTACTAATCGGTTTAATGGTCCCATCTGGATTTACCAGCCAGCGGAAGCGCAGTTGCATACTTTTATTCATTAAAAAGGCCCTTTCGACTTCGAGTTTTCCATCTTCGTTGAATACCTGCCAGCCCAGGTCGCGTTGGGAGCGGATCTTTATTTTGTCTTTTAAGGCGTCTTCAATATTTTTGCCGTCGATACAGGGCGCAGTTTTTACGGTTTCTTCCGCTGTCGATTCATCGGCTTGGGCGTAAGCGGAATGAATTCCGATAAACAGGCTCAAGATAAGGCTGAAAAATTTCATCGTTTTTTCCAGGTTCGCTAACTTCATAGCCGCACAATTAAAAATTGTAGCCTTGCTGGTCATGCTGGTTGATATCCATGCCGCCGGTTTCGGCCTCTTGGGAAGCCCGGATCCCGATAAACTTATCGATAAGCTTGAATAACAAATAGCTAATGACACCGCTCCATACAACGGTGACGGCAATACCGAATAACTGCATCAATAGCTGTGTTGGGATTCCGTTTTCATTGATTATGCCGATGCCGCCGAAAGCGGTGTCGGCAAATATGCCGGTCAACAAGGCGCCTAAAATGCCGCTGACGCCATGCACAGGAAAGACGTCAAGGGCGTCATCAATGAGTAACCGTTGTTTAATGAGATAGATTGAATAAAAACAGGCCACGCCTGCCACAATCCCGATTATGATCGCGCCTAAAGGGGACACGAAACCAGCGCCCGCGGCGATCATGCCGAGGCCAGCCACCATTCCCGTCATCGCGCCGAGGACACTGGGTTTGCCGAACTTCAGCCAGTCCATGACGACCCAGGTGATCGATGCCGACGAGGCACAAAGATGGGTCGAAAGCATCGCCATCCCGGCGGAACCGTTAGCCATCAGCGCGCTGCCAGCACTGAAACCGTGCCAACCGACCCAAAGGATGCCGGCGCCCATCGCCGTCATCGTCAGGTTATGCGCCATAAATGGGGTGCGGGGAAAGCCTTTTCTCGGGCCAACGACGATTGCGCCCACCAATGCGGCAATCCCGGCGCTGCCATGAACGACGATACCCCCGGCGAAATCCATTACACCTTGTTCAGCTAACCAACCGTTGCCCCAGATCCAATGGCAAATAGGCACGTAAACCAGTATTTCCCAAAGTGCGCAAAACAATAATAATGGGAAAAACCTGACTCTTTCTACCAATGCGCCGACGATTAAAGCGGGTGCGAAAATGGCGAAGGTCATGTGGTACATGGCAAACACAGATTCCGGCAGGTTGCCGACCAGTTTGTCTGCATCCATTTTATGGAAAAAGAATTGGGAGATGCCCCCGATGATTGCCTGATTTTTACCGCCGTCAGTTAACGCCAGGCTGTAACCCGCGATCGCCCAGATCAGGGAGATAAGTGAAGTGATTGAAAAACAGGCCATGATGACGGATAGCACATTTTTACTGCGTACCAAGCCGCCGTAAAACAGCGCCAGCCCAGGTAAGGTCATGAACAAGACCAGGCCGGCGGAGGTCAGGATCCATGCGGTATCCGCCGAATTCAGGCCATCTTCGGCAAATGCGAGGTAAGAATTGCCGTAAAGGGCAAAAAACAACGTAGCTTTTCGCATAAGTTTCCTTTTTAGAATAATTATTTTTGCGGAAATAGTGCTTTTATTGACAATGGGTTGTTGTCAAATAGCCGATAAAATTAGGGTAAAAGCCCATTCTGTCAAAACAGAATTATCGTATCGATATTTAAAATAATAACCCGGAAATAGTACAAATACTATAGCCAAGATTGTACTGGCGATTAACCGAGGCGTGTTTTTTGGGGGGTTAAAACTGAACCACGACATCCATCGCGAATTCTAACTGGTTTTTTTCGCTGAAGTTGTTGAATATATTGACGTTTGAATCGACCCAGTCATAGCGGATTTCTGGACGGAATGCCAACCATTCTTTCGGTTTCCAGTTGACGCCTGCAGTTAACGCAAAATAATTACCGGCATTTCCGGTGTTGATCCTAGCCCCCGATGCATCTCTAAACCATTCTCCCCGCAATCCGGCGGAAACCGTTTCGTTAAGATCATAAAATACATACTGGTTGATACCGTACCAGAACGCATCCTTTCCATTGATAGCGGCTTGTTGCTGGTAGCCGAAATCATGTTCGAACACATACTGCAGTTTTTCGGTAAAACTGTGCGAAACAACCAGGCTGGAGATTGTCCGGTTTTTTGAAGTTACATCAACGACATCGCCGCTGACGACAGACCAAGAAACGGCGGAGGTCGCTTCGCTGTTTGTCCATGATAGGCCGCCTAGAAAATTCCAGTTGGCAAGATTTTCTTTGAAATTATCAATACCCGCAACGGTTCCGGCATTTAACGTGAACTCATCGTTTAACGCATAACTGAACAGGACGCCGGTATGGGTAAAGGGTTCCCCGTATTGCATGGTATAGGCATGTGAGTAAAAAAAGTTGTTAGGCGCCATCACCACCTCCTGTCCTAAAATAGTGTAGAAATGGCCGATTTTGGCGGTAATGCCTTTGCCAATGGGGGCGTAAACCTCCAGGTAGAATTGCGGAAGGGCGATGTCATAAAAACGTAAGTCGTTTTCACTGATGAGGTTATCGTCCAGGCCTCTGGACTGGGTAAAGCGGGAGTCGGTGCCAAACATAAAATCCATTCGTCCGCCAATATCCCAGTGAGATTCTTGGTCGAGTGCTTTTTCAACGTAAAAATTCAATTGATTGAGCTGAAACTCATTCGTCCGGTCGTTGAAAGTGACCGGGAAGTTGTTATGGTTCGATGGCTCATCCGTTGAATAGGTTCCTCCCATCGACAGCCAGCCACCGATGCTAACCCCGTTTTCTTTTAAAATTGCAAGTTGGTTGAGATCTTTTCCGGCGAAGTATTTAAGTGCACCTTCATCTTGGGCAAATGCGTTTGAATAAAAATGACAACATAAAACGGCTAATAGGGCATGTTTATTAGGTAATCCTTTGTCCGAAAATCGAACGGTTGGCTTGTTATTTTTTGTTTTCATTACCTTATCGTACTATAGATCCTTATTTCCTTAAGAAGGTATCAGGTTTACCGTACCTAACTGTAAAGATATCAGGATTTTCTTCAGAATTGAATAACGCTGTCAAACGACAAAAGTAATTGATTTTCCTGGGTTCCTACAGCAAATGGCTTCATGCCATCCGCCCAGTCGTAGCGAATTTCTGGACGTAACGTAAACCAGGCGACTGGTTTCCAGTTTGCGCCGACACTGATTTCATAGTAGCTTCCCGGCGTGGTCAAAAAGCGGGTGCCGTCATCGTCATGAAACCATTCCGCCCGTACACCCGCGCTCCATTTGGAATCGATATCGTAGGTTAAATAGTTGGCCACCGAATACCATTCGGCGCTTTGCGTACCGATGGCATTGGTTTGGTCGCCGTAGTCGTGTTGTAAGACATAGTGTAAGTCCGGCAAGATATCGTGATGCAGAACCATATAGTAATAGGTCAGATGGGACGGTAAAGTATCATCGACATCACCATCCAGCACATTGAAGGTGTAACCGCTTGAGTGCGATTTATTTTCCAGGCTGAAACCGCCGGCAACACTCCAAGCGCCGGCATGTTTATCGAGATTGTCCGGTCCCGTGACTGCACCGGCCTGCATCGTTAAATAGTCGTTAACCGGATAATTGATGAGTACACCGCTCATGGTAAATGGGCTGGATTTCATGCTGTAACTATGCGAAACGAACAGGTTGGGTGGCGAAGGCACCGATTCATAGCCGAGAATGCTATAAAAATGTCCAATTTTGGCGCTAACGCCATTGCCAAACGGCGCCAATATTTCCATATAGGCTTGAGGTAAGGCTATGTCGTAAAGACGCAAATTTTTTGGCGTGATTAGTTGTGTATCCCAATGGCCGGACGCTTGAGTATTCGGCGTATCGGTACCGAACATAAACTCGAATCGCCCGCCGAATTGCCACGTTTGTAAATGCCGATCAAGCGGTTTTTCAATAAACAGTCCCAATTGATGCAAGTCAAATTCGTTGGCGCGGTTATTAAATTGAACCGGTCCGTTTGTGCGGTCGCGAGGATGTGAAGGATTGTAGGTATAGCCTGATGTTATCCAGCCTCCCATGCTTAAGCCATACTCTGAAATGCCGATGGTTTCACTTAAATCTTTGCCGATAAGAGCCTTTATGATGCTTGAATCTTGAGATTCTGCTTTCAGGTTTCCATAACTGAGGGCCGAGCAAAGGACAAAAAATAAACGATGAATGGTTTTTTTTGACAATTTTCTTAATCCGAACGATGAGTTTGAAAAAGGATGAAAAACTATTGTTGGGTGTTAGATGGCTATAAATGGTGATAGCGTAATACTGAAACCAATATTTGATAATTTTAAGCTATTTGCCAGTTTGTTATAGATATTAATTTTTCAAAGTAAAAATCATTTGCTAGCGAAACAGGAAAAGTTCCTGAACTAAATATTGACATCGATTCGAATATTTGTATCATACTGGTGCGTGAAGAAAAAAATATGCACCATAGAAGTGCAAACCATCAAGAATAAGATCTTTTGGAGAAATATTATGCGCAGATTATTCGCTTTTGATCACGGACATAAACGTTCACTTATACTATTGACATTGTTATTGTCTACTATCGGAATATCGAATACTGCGTTGGCTTCGCCGCAAATCGCGGAAAGCCAAGCGATCCAAAGTTGCCAGTATTTAGAGGAAATAGAAGGTTCTTCCGGTTATGGGAAAAACTATAACTGGACCGTTTTAGCCAAGCATTCGGTGCTTACCAAAGCCGAAAAATTAGGTGCAAGCCATGTTGTTTGGGAACGGTTTTACCCGATTGGTGCTTTTAACGGCATTGCGGTTGCAAAAGTTTATCATTGCAATATTTGATGCCTAATGAAAATGCGGCGACATCGAAATAAAAATTAGGCTTTTAAGCTATCCCCTAGCCGTTTGCTTAGCAGTCTCAAAGTGAAGAATTTGTGTGCGACTCAGGACTTTGGCTGACGAAATGATATTGCAATCCAAGTTTTGTTTTTAACATTTCATGAGGTGTTTTTCCAGTATGCGCGGAATGAGACGGTGGAAGTTATAGAAGCTTTCCCCTTCCTTCAGTTTTACTAAAAAATCGACATCGTCTTTGAGTCTTGAAGTTAGTAAAATCTGCCATCGGCGCCACGCCCGCAATTGCTGCCAACAAGGTTCGATAACGTCTTTCTCGGTATAAGCGGTTCTGGTCGCCCATCGAGTCCCACGGTTTCCGTAGTATCTGATGGGCGGTAATCTGGGAAACGCCGACCAACTTGATCAACCACAAAGCCGAAATGTTACTCTTGTCGGTGACCCTCCAGTAGAGGAGCCAAAACCATTTGCCAAATGGTAGTTTCGTATTGTTGAACATTGTGCCTGCCGTTATCGAAGTCTGCTGCTGGCAACAGGCACATTCATAAATGTGCCGAGTTTGCAGCAACCAGCCTTTCGTATGTTCGCAATGCCCACACTTGAAACCGTCAAGCCACCTTAACTTTATCAGCGCCTGAAGACAGCTTTTTCATCGGAGTAACGTTACTGCCACTGTCAAAACGCATCACTTCTGCTTGCATGATGGCTCCTCTGCTTATCTGTTTACCTGCTTGATTTGGTAAACCTGTGGTAAGTTCGTAGCCATGTAATTTTATGGGAATCTCTGAAATATTTTTTGATTTAAATCAAAATACCTTTTTTGACTTTGTGGTAATCCAATAATGGACTAACAGTTAAAAAAGGGGTATCCTAAAACTGCCTAGGTTATGTTGTTATACCACGGTACGACAAAGCGTTAGTTTTGGTTTTTATGATGATTGGTTGGTTTTAATTCGAGACTGTCAGTCATTTTTTTATATTTGCCGCATAGCAAATAGATACATGAGGATAATTAATGAATTTTAAAAATATTTTGGCTGTTTTGATGCTGTCTCTGTTTTCAATAGGTGTGGCGCAAGCGGCAGGATCACCTATACATGAAGATTACACGGCGCTACTGGCGGCATCTGAAAAAATGCTAGCCGCGGCAAAAGCCAGCGATATTACCGGCTTTACGGATGCAGCTACTGAGGCATCCGAAATTGCTAAAGACCAAGGCAACAAAGGCAATTCACCTCGTCTGCAACGTATCAGCACCAAAATCAAACAAGCGAAAAAAGCTGCAAAAGCTGGTGATTTTGCTACAGCTACGTCGTTGACTGATGAAGCTAGAGTGGAAATGAATAAACCTGACACAAAACCAACGTTCGGCGGTACTACTGAAGGCGGCGGACGTAAAGGAATGTTTGGCGAATATTAATCGTTAGTAAGATATGGGCGGTTTTGGTAGAAGATTTTTTTAATCACGCGTTAAGTTACCAAACGTCTGTTGTTAATAAAAAAACCCAGCTAAGGCTGGGTTTTTTTATAGTGATGCTTTTTATGGGGATGGGTATTAAAATAAAGAATCCCACAGCCTATCAATCTTATCGATAATGTTTTTGGACATTGTGATCGTTTTACCCCACTCCCTGTTGGTTTCCCCAAGCCATTTATTGGTCGCGTCGAAGCCGACTTTTGAGCCGAGACCTGAAACTGGCGATGCAAAATCCAGATAATCAATGGGCGTATTTTCGAGAATCGTCAAATCCCTGGCCGGATCCATCCGTGTTGTAATGGCCCAAATTACATCCTCCCAGCTTCTGACATTAATATCGTCATCGACAACAATCACAAACTTGGTATACATAAATTGCCTTAAGAATGACCATGTGCCTAACATGACCCGCTTGGCATGACCCGCATATTGCTTTTTCATGCTGATGACAGCCATCCGGTAGGAGCAACCTTCGGGCGGTAGGTAAAAATCGACGATTTCGGGGAATTGCTTTTGCAAAATAGGGACAAAGACTTCATTCAAAGCTACGCCTAAAATGGCAGGTTCATCGGGTGGCCTGCCGGTATAGGTGCTGTGGTAGATGGGGTTGTGGCGCTGAGTTATGCGTTCGATAGTGAACACGGGAAATTCATCCACTTCGTTGTAGTATCCTGTGTGATCGCCATAAGGCCCTTCTTTAGCCGTTTCGTTCGGATAGATAAAGCCTTCCAGGACAATTTCGGCGCTTGCCGGGACTTGTAGTTCGCTGATAAGACATTGTGCAACTTCGGTTTTACTGCCGCGCAATAAGCCAGCAAAACCGTATTCTGACAAGGTGTCGGGAACCGGCGTTACCGCGCCGAGAATGGTTGCCGGGTCGGCTCCCAATGCGACAGCAATGGGGAAGGGCTTGTCTGGAAAGGATTTTTGCCATTCCTTGAAATCCAGCGCTCCTCCTCGGTGCGCCAGCCAACGCATGATGACTTTGTTTTTTGCAATTACCTGCTGGCGGTAAATCCCCAGGTTTTGCCGGGATTTATTCGGCCCTTTGGTAATCACTAAAGGCCATGTGATAAGCGGGGCGGCATCCTCCGGCCAACACGTTTGGATTGGGTAAAGGCCGAGGTCGATATCGTCGCCTTGCAGCACAATTTCCTGGCACACAGGCGTTGTCACCACTTTGGGCGTCATGTTGAGGACTTGTTTAAAAACCGGAAATTTATCAAAAGCGTCTTTCATGCCTTTGGGTGGTTCGGGTTCTTTTAAATAAGCCAGCAATTCCCCAATCCCGCGTAGTTCGCTGATGTCCTTTGCACCCATGCCCATCGCAACGCGCTTAGTTGTGCCGAACAAGTTGCCAAGCACCGGAACGCTCGAGTTTTTCGGGTTCTCAAACAAAATTGTAGGCCCGCCTTGTTTAAGCACACGGTCGCAAATTTCGGTCATTTCCAGATAAGGGTCTATTTCGACAGTTATCCGTTTTAGCTCGCCAATTTTTTCAAGCTGGGCAATAAAGTCGCGCAGATCCCGGTATTTCACTCGGCGATACCTATGCCGTTGTGTCGCAGCAAGGCGTCGATAGTCGGTTTTCGGCCACGGAATTTTATATACAATTCCATCGCTTTTTGGCTGCCACCCTGTTCCAGAATGTTCGTTAAGAAAGCATTCCCTGCTTCCTGGTTAAAAATCCCTTTTTCTTCGAACAATGAAAATGCGTCGCTGGACAGGACTTCAGCCCATTTATAACTGTAATAACCGGCGCCGTAACCGCCAGCAAAAATGTGTCCGAAGCTGTGGGCGAAGCGGTTGAATTTTGGCGGATGGATAACCGCGACTTGGTTGCGTACCTGCTCCAATGTTTCATAAATTCTGCCGCCCTGAGTAGGATCGTAGTTCAGGTGGATCTTGAAATCGAACAAACTGAATTCTAATTGCCTGACCATCATCATACCGGCTTGGAAGTTTTTGGCAGCCAACATCTTGTCGAACAGGCTGTCGGGCAAAAGTTCATCGGATTGATAATGGCCTGAGAGCATTTGCAACGATTCTTTTTCCCAACACCAGTTTTCCATGAATTGGCTGGGCAATTCAACCGCATCCCATTCCACGCCGTTGATGCCGGATACGCCCAGATAGTCGATTTTGGTTAGCATATGTTGTAAACCGTGACCGAACTCATGGAACAGGGTTGTTACTTCATCATGGGTCAATAGCGCCGGATCAGTACCTGTCGGTGGTGTAAAATTGCACGTTAAATAGGCAACAGGCGTTTGTACGTTATCATCTGACCGTTTACGGCCTATACAATCATCCATCCAGGCGCCGCCTCGCTTCTTGGGCCGGGCATAGAGGTCAAGATAGAAGCGGCCCCTTAACTGGTTATTTTTATCGCGGATCTCAAAAAAACGCGTATCGGGATGCCAAGTATCGAATGAGCCGATTTCGCTGATTTTCAAGCCGTACAATTTTTCAACGACTGCAAACAATCCCGGAAGTACCCGCGTGACCGGGAAATAAGTTTTTACTTCTTCTTGCGACAATTGGTAAAAGTGCTGGCGCATTTTTTCGGAATAATAGCCGATGTCCCACGATTGCAAGTCATTAATGCCGTAATGTTCCTTTGCAAATTGCTGTAAATCGGCTAAATCCCTTTCGGCTTGCGGTAAGGATTTTTCAGCCAAATCTTCCAGAAAACGGATGACATCGTCGGTTTTTTCCGCCATTTTGGTGGCGAGGGAAAGTTCTGCGTAATTATTGAAGCCCAACAGTTGCGCTTTTTCATGGCGAAGCGCCAGAATATTTTCCATGATCTTGCTATTGTCCCATTCGCCACCGTTCGGGCCCAATTCCGACGCCCTCGTAGAAAAAGCTTCGTAATGCTCGCGCCTTAGCTCACGGTCATCGGCATAAGTCATCACAGCGTTATAAGAGGGGAACTGCAAGGTAATCATCCAGCCGCTTTCGCCAGCCTGTTCTGCCGCTTGTTTTGCCTGGGCCAGTGCGGAAGGGGGTAATCCGGCTAAATCGAGTTCATTGGAAAACACTTTTTTCCAGGCATTGGTGGCATCGAGTACGTTTTCTTCGAAGTTACTTGCCAGTTTGGAGAGTTCTTGGCTAATTTCTTTGTAGCGTTGCTTTTTCCCGCTATCTAAATCAATACCCGATAATTTGAAATCCCTTAACGTGTTATTGATAATTTTTTGTTGCGCAGTTGACAGGGAAGAAAAACCGGCGCTTTCTGCAATGGCCCGGTAAGCTTTAAATAAACCTTCGTTCTGACCAATTTCTGTTGCGTAAGTGCTTAGTTTAGGTAAACAGGCATTATAGGCGTCACGCAGCTCGTCGCTGTTGATCACCGAATTCATGTGGCTGACCGGCGACCATGCCTTGCCTAGCCTATCGTCTGCATTTTCAATTGGATCGACCAAATTATCCCAGGTGTATTCTTGGTTGTCGGCAATACATTTTTCAACGGTGGTTTTCGCTTCGGCCAAGAGCTG
>JBGAWU010000279.1:0-4205 GCA_044227425.1 Methyloglobulus sp. | reverse complement strand
ATAGAATTGTGAACGCATTACGTGAGAGGAAATAATTTCATATGAAGGAAAATAATCCACTTTCTTAAATCTATCGGATAAGAACCCAGCAGCCGCGCGTAAAACTGACTTAGAGTACGATGTTGCGACTACAACTTGATTCTGGGTGGCTGTCGCCATAAGAGGAACTGGGCTGACGGTTAATAAAAATTTCATCTTAGGATTGATAAGTGACGCCAGGGAAAAAAACTCCCGCATGTCTTTTACAACTTCGACATAAGAAAAATTCACAAATTGATATTTATCTTTATCAAATTGACCTCCAGCCGTACCAGGACACACAGGGAAAACAGCTCCATCGGCTTTTGCGACCCATGCTTCTGTTAAACCAAGGGTAAAGACAAATATATCGCAATTTTCAAATAGCTCCGCAACACATTTTAGGTGATATTTTTGTTGAGCAATCACTTCATCAATCGATTCAAAAGGTTCAGGCTCAATGGTCGGCCTAAACGGATCAACATAGCCGAAACCTTTCAACCAAGGCGCTTCTTCAGGCTCATATTCTCTCAATGCTCTTTTAATTAATTGTAAAAGCTGCCTTGGCGTATAGATATTACCGTAACGCGCGGAGTACATGCCATATCCGAAATCCAACCATTTTTTCTTATTTAAGAATCCTGGCGCAGGTTCGGCATCAACGTAATTAAAACCGTTATCGCGCAATTCTCTGCCGATATGCTGGGCAAAACAGCTCCCTGCAGTTGCGATACGTTCGTTTACGATAGGGAATTTTTTCGTATACCAACTCTCAACATCCATCGGATAAACGTCCTGAACCATATTCTTCCAGAAAGCTTTAGAGGGTTGATTTCGATAGGGATGTTCATGAGACGGGACTTTTGGTTTCTGATTCATAGTTAATTTCATGTTGCAATCGAAGGATAGGGAAACGATAAATTGGTTATTCTTCCATTCCGTAATATAGGTTCGAACCTTGTTTCGAAGGGCTGCCAAAACCAACTTAACGCAGTATGGCGTTCAAAACTTAGCACGGATTTAAATTATTAGAATAACCACAAGCTTTCTGTGCGCTATCAACAAAGAAAACAGTAAATAGGTATCAAGTTGAGCGTCATTGAAAATTGAAATTCGATAATTGAGATTTGTCATTTTTGATTCAATGCCGTTGTCGAGTGATAGTCTCAAAACCGACTACGTTGGTAAAACATTGCTTACCACGCCCGTAGTATTATTCCAACTCGCGATCCCAAGACAATCATAATGAACAAAATAAACTTCCGTTTTCTGTATTAGTTTAGCGGTCAATGTAAATTTTGCCGACATTGTTAAACCCAAAGTGTTACTGCAAGTTTATCTTATTTACAATCTCATGGATATGCGATGTTGGACTATCCAGGATGCTCTGAGCAAGGAACACACCAAAGTCGGCCTATCAAAAGGTACGCAGCGCTATCGGCGTATATAGTCGTACCTACCCACCTAAAATTGACGAAAGAGTAATGGGTAGGCTGACAGCCTCGTCTGTTTTACAGATGTATTTGAAAGGCATGGAGATCCACGTCATTGCCGGTTTTTTTATATACCAGCCATGCTGCTATCCAAAAGACACAAGTGACGGCTGTTATCGATTTGAAAAGTGTTTCTTTGGTCACGTTATGTGTTCCCGCCGAGCGGAAACTAGGCATCAACTTTAATCAGATATGAAAAATTTTTTAGCAGCGTTTCAGCAGATTGTGCAGCCTTCCTCCAGTTCAAACCCAAAATTTACCCGGTATAAGTCAACAATAACCAGTTAAGGAATGGTTTTTGACGACACCGAAAAAACCCAAGTATTAGAGGAAAAAACCAGTACATGCCTGCCCGCTCAGTCAAACTTTTCATAATTCATTGGAATCACGGAAAAGCTATAATTATTTAACAATACTAATTGTTAAATCATGACAGAGTCAATTCATTGCTGAGTTTATTGAACTATGATTAAAGAAAAAACTGAACTTTAATCTAAAAAGTGTTAATCGGCATGCAAAACTTACCAGGATTCTGGGGAAAACGGCGTTGAAAAGATTCCACCATAGGGCTATTAAATCTAGTAAGGTAGTTAAATATCTTTAAAACCTTCCTTTAACAAGCGAATTTACAAGTAAATCTGGCGTAAAATGTCGGTTTGTTTGTCTTAAGCTATCTTCCTATCAATATACTTAAAAGGTTGAATCATGAACACTACAACTAGACTTCGCTGGGGGATTTTAGGTGCTGCCCGTATCAACGAACGGTTGATGCCTGCCATCGTCGAAGCAAGCAATGCCCAACTGGTGGCGATCGCCAGCCGCCGCGCCGGTGCATCCGCCCAGACCCTGGCGAAGTACGCCCCGCAACTAAAGGATGTCCGTTGCTACGACGATCCAGAAACTTTGTTAGCGGATTCCGATATTGAAGCCGTCTATATCCCGATGGCTAATCACGAACACGCGGAATGGACGTTGCGGGCCATTAACAAAGGCAAGCACGTCCTTTGCGAAAAACCGATGGCGCTAACAGTCAGTGACATTGAGGCCATAGAAGCAGCCGTCAACAAACACAAGGTTAAAGTCATGGAAGGCTTTATGTACCGGTTCCACCCGCAACACGCCCGTGTACAGGAATTGATACGTTCGGGGATTATCGGCGACGTCAGGTCGGTACGCGCCAGTTATTCCTTTATGATGCGGCCTGCCCGCATGTATCGCTTGCAGGAGAACGTTGAACGTGGTGGCGGCGCCATGTGGGACATCGGTTGTTACGCCATCCATTCGGCACGGATGTTTTTCGACCAACCCGCCGTTTCGGTCACAGCCATTTCAAAATATGTGGAAAGCGGTGCGGACATTGCCACCAGCGGTATTATTGATTTTGGCGACGGCAAATATGCACATTTCGATTTCAGTTTCGAGCGGGCAAGACGCTGCGAATATGAAATCATCGGCACCCAAGGCGGCATCAAATGTCACACGGTCTGGCAGCTTCCAGGCGATGTCCCGGTCATTAGCTGGTGGACTGAAAGTGGCCAACAATGTGAAGAACGCCTGCCCGCCGAAAACCACTTCCGGCTTGAGGTCGAGCATTTCAGCGATTGCGTACTCAACAACACACAGCCCCGGTTATCGCTTGACGATGCCAAGGACAATTGCCGGATTATCGTTGCGGCTTTACAATCTGCCGCACAAGGCCGCGCCATAAAACTGCCCGGATAACTATCTCGATTACTTGTTTTGCTATAAGCCGAGTAAAGTTTTACACTTTCACAATTGTATTTAATCTGGAGAAAATCGTGTCTGACTATAAAAAATACCACTGCATGGAATGCGAGCATATCTATGACGAAGAAAAAGGCGATCCCGACAGCGGTATCGCTCCCGGAACACGCTGGGAAGATATTCCCGATAATTGGGAATGCCCGATCTGCGGCGCGCCAAAAAGCTTTTTCAAGTTGCTGGCTTATTGATTTTTCCCAGTTACGTACCAAATATAAATTTTTTCAGCAGGTAGATCGAATCGTCCCACCAAGGTTTCAACAGGCCGTCATTACTTAGTAACGGAGCTAGACTTATTAATTTTTGCACCTGTTGAACTCCAGAACTATCTTCTGATCAGGTCTATTGTATTTAGAGGTATCGATATGAAATTTAATCCCTGTATTTCAGGAAAATGCACCTATGAAGGTACGCATTGCGAAGGGTGCGGCAGGACCCATGAAGAAATCGCCGAAACCAAAAAGCTGATTATGTCCGCGGTGACATTCGCCCAAGCCCAAGGTTACGAAAACTATCAGGAATTTGCCGATTTTATCGGCAAGAACATACTGAAAAAACTCCAGAATCCGTCGTAATATCTTACGCTTGTATTTGTTCTTGCGGCTTTTCCAGCCCGTCCGATGGTGGCGATAAAAACCAGGTCGAAGCAATCTGATTGTGGGTTATACCCAGTTTAACCTGAATCTCATCCAGTAAGGCATGCAACTGGGTCGGGGTTATATGTACTATATCAGCAGCGGCGATGGCTTCCGATAATACCTCAAGATTATCGGTCAACCCTTGGGAACGTGGCATCCGGTTAATGTTGACGGCTAGTTCGTTAATACAATGCCGTACCGAACGGGGAAAATCGTCGTCCTTCAGCAAATAATCCAGTACATCGCTGCTAGTGATGCGCAGCCTTCGATGTTT
>JBGAWU010000278.1:0-4211 GCA_044227425.1 Methyloglobulus sp. | reverse complement strand
TTGGCTTGTTTCGCCGGGAGGATCCGGCAAAACGGTTGCGGTCAGTAGTTATTTGGCCGAAAAACAGGGCCATGTCCTATGGTATTCGGTTGACAAGCGGGATGACGATCCTGCCCACTTCTTTCTTTCCCTTGGCACGGCAGCTGCGCATTTTCTGGATTCGGAAAATCTGCCCACTTTGCCCGCCTTAACGCCGGAGTACATTCCCAGCTTAGAGATTTTCTCCCGAAATTATTTTGAAGAACTGTTTCGCCGCCTGCCTAAACCTGGGTTATTGGTACTGGATAATTATCAAGAAGCTAGCCTTACAGCCGCCCTGCATGACGCGCTAAGATGTGCCGGAGAATTGCTTCCTGCCGGATTGAATCTGATTATCATTAGCCGCGAAGAGCCGCCATCCGCCTTCGTCCGGTTGCAAGCCCACGGCGACCTTAATGTCGTCGGCTGGGAGCAACTCAAGCTAAATATGGAAGAAGCGCAAGGCCTCGCCGATCTGCGCCGTGGCGAAGCGGTTAAAGCTGATATTGTCCGCGCTTGTTATGACCGTGCCCAGGGCTGGGCAGCAGGCGTGGTGCTGCTCCTGGATTACACCGCCAATGATAAAGCGGATAAAAACGTACTCACTCATTCCAGGCCTGGTCTGTTATTCAATTATTTTATTTCCGAGATATTCGGACGCTTGCCGGAAGCAACGCAAACCGTACTGATGCAGATTGCGTTACTGCCCAAAATCACGGCGTTATTGGCGGAAAGGCTTACGCAAAATCTTAACGTCAGCCATATCCTGGCCGATCTACAACAGCACAGTTTTTTCATTTCGCAACGACCGGATCAGGAAGCAAGTTATGAATTTCACCCCCTGTTCCATGAGTTTTTAATTCTGAGAGCCAACCAGGTGCTTGGGGCAGCGGAGATAATCAAACTGCAACGCCATGCCGCGGAAATCTTATGTGAAACTGGATTGCAGGAAGACGCCGTACCCTTATTTATCAAAGGGCAGGATTGGCTGGCTTTATCGAAAACTATCCAAATGCTCGGCCAAACGCTCCTGATGCAAGGCCGCCACCAGACGTTAGCCCAATGGTTAAATGGCGTTCCGGCAGAGGTTATTCAACAGGATGCCTGGCTGCTTTATTTCTTAGGTTATGCCGAGCTTCCCAGTAATCCGGAGAACGCCCGCCAAAATTTTAAATTGGCTTTTTCCCTGTTTGAGCAACAAGATGATGTGAGCGGCCTTTATCTCTCCTGGTGCGCGGTAGTTGATACCTATCTTATTGCCTGGACTGATTTTTCAGGACTTGGCCCATGGGTGGATATCTACTCAAAACTTAATAAACGACATCCTGCTTTTCCATCGGCTGAAATTGAAATCCGTGTCCATAGTATGCTGTTGGCCTTGTTGCACACACAGCCTCAACATGAAGATTTGCCTGTTTGGGTGGAATCCGCCTATCAGCTGGTGGTTTCCAAGGATCATGGTCTGCAAGGCATTCAGTTAGCGTGTGCTTTAATTCTTTATTTTTATTGGACCGGCGACTTCAACAGATTTTTGTTAATTCTAAATATCAGCAAGACCAGGTTGAAGTTTTATCCTGAAATTCCAATGATTTCTCAGATTGTCCTTATCAATCAAGTTATATTTCAATGGTCGGTAGGCCATGCAAAAGATTCATTGCGATTAACTTTCGAAGTCTTTGAATACGCCGATAAGAATGGTATGCATCTTTGGGATTATATGTTGGGTACTCAGGGTGTTTTGGCTGCATTGTCCGCGGGCGAACCCGTTCAAGCTCAGCGGATTTTCGATCGCTCTCGAGCTTATTTGCAAATTGAACGGGATATCGATTCTTCGGCCTATCATTTTTCGGCTGGGTTGATTAAAGCGCAATACCGGGAATGGATACAAGCCAAAGAGCACTTCAGATTCTGCATGAGTTATGCCCAGACTGCTAATGCACTTTTTATTGTGACTTTTGGGCGCGCACTGCTGGTTCATACTTTATTCGAACTGGGTGAAGACCAGGAAGCCGAGCAGGAACTGCGTATTGCGTATCAGAGCGCCAATCTAATAAACAGCCAGCTTGCGAAGTGTGTACTTTTAATGACAGAAGCACGGAAGGAGTTGAAAAACGATAACCGTTCCGAAGGCTTCAATATTTTGTCCCAAGGTCTGGCGCTGTGCCGCGAATGCGGCGGATTTGCCGCCGGCGCGTATTGGGGACCGGCATTCATGGCGGAAATTTACGCCGCCGCGCTCGAAGCCGAAATTGAAGTGCCATTTGTGCAGGAAATGATCCGGCGCTTGGATTTAAGTCCGTGCGATCCGGCAACGGCCCCTGACACCTGGCCGTGGCCGATTCGTATCCATACACTGGGACAGTTTAAAATTACCGTCAATGACAAAGTCTTATCCTGGTCGGGCAAGACCCAGCGCAAGCCGCTGGAGTTACTCAAGGCGCTGATCTCTTTTGGTGGCCATGCTGTCGCGGAAGAAAAGCTGTGCGAAGCCGTCTGGCCCGATGCGGACGGCGACGCCGCGCACCGGGATTTTTCCACTGCCTTATACCGGCTGCGCCGGTTATTGGGTAACGACAAAGCCTTACGGGTCGAAAACTCCCGATTAAGTTTAGAGCCGAAACTGGTCTGGCTCGATTGTTGGTGCTTTGAAGCCCGCTTGCAACCCATTACGTTTTCTTCGTCGCTGACAGCCAGGCAACAAGACAGCTTAACCTCAGCAATGGTTTTATATCAGGGCGTCTTTCTGCCGGATGAAAGCGCACCCTGGATATTGGCCGTACGCAACCGTTTGCGTAATAAGTTTTGTCGCGCAGCTGAAGCGTTTGGGAAATGTCTTGAAACTGAAAGGAAATATTTGGAAGCCGTGGTGTGGTACCAGAAAATGCTGGAAACCGATCCGCTTATTGAAACAATTTATATCCACCTTATGCAGTGTTATGAACAGCTTGGGTACTTTACCGAAGCGCTGGCACTGTATGAACAATACCGCCAATTATTTTCATTTCACCTCAACAGCCAGCCCGGCGCAGAAATGAAAGCACTTTGCCGACGGCTTACCGATTCGGTCAAACCGGCAAACCATATCCTGCCAAATTAAACAGCTAGATATTCTGCTTGCTTCCTATCTTAATTTGAAAAAAGCCGAGGGAGGCTGATCAGAATTCAACTTCAGTAAATTTTGCTTAATTTTTTATGGATCGTTCGAATCGGTGAATTATCCGTGAGCTTTTCTAATTTATATTTTCCTTGCAGTTAAAAAGTCAAAATCAATATTTGCATAATTTTATTGATCTCGGCTATTAGCCTGTCAAATAAAACAAATTTAATTGAGAAATAAAAATTAATAAATAATACAGATAGGTACATATCCATGATAAAAAATAAGCACAAACCAATATTTCATACAGCTATAAAGATTGCCGTAGCTTTAGCTTTATCCAACAGTAATCAGCTCGATGCAAAACCATTGCAAGACTTATTTTTTGAAGATTTCGAAAATAATTTAACACAATGGACAACTATCGGAAGTATGGCTATTACGAATACAAATGCTTATGCAGGGTCGTATAGTCAAACATTTCAATCAGTTCAACTTGGTGGTGATGTGCGAAGCAATATTTTCCCTGTGACTCCAGGCCAAACTTATTATTTACATGTGGCATATATGACGCTAGGAGACGGTGGGTATATCGGTATTGATAGATTTAATAATTTTCAATATTACATTGATGAGCAATGGTTAATTGGAGATGGCGGCTGGCCCTTTACTTTGGCAATGTTCGACTATAACGTAATCAATATGGACCAATCTAAAATAGGGGTTTGGAAAGTTTACTCACAACCTTACACAATCCCAACGGATACTTATTTTATCCGAATTAAAACTGAAGATTGGGGAGGTGGCGGATTACCTGATGATCCTATGAATAATGGCGTATTCTTCGATAATATAGAATGGTCAACCAGCCCAATACCTGCGCCAATCTCAAAACAAGTCGCGATTGACATAAAGCCTGGAAGTTATCCAAACATATTAAATCTTGGTTCGTCCGGAGTTATACCCGTAGCAATTCTAAGTTCCAATGATTTTAATGCCGCCGCTGAGGTTGATCCTAATTCACTTGTTCTTGATGGGGCAAAAGTTAGGATAACAGGCAAGAGCAATAAAGTTCTTTGTCACGAAGAAAATGTTA
>JBGAWU010000277.1:0-4218 GCA_044227425.1 Methyloglobulus sp. | reverse complement strand
GTTACAGGTTTTGTTTGTTGCTCTTGCCGATATATTTGGCCTGAATATAGTGATCGGTGCTTTCGCGGCTGGGATTGTCGCGGGGTTTGCCATAAAAGGGGAAGGTGGCGAACTGTTACGGCAAAAGCTGGATGCCATAGGTTATGGCTTTCTTATTCCCATTTTCTTTATTGTTGTCGGTATGAAATTTAAGCTTAGCGCATTGTGGTCGGAACCGTTGGCACCGATACAAATAATATTGTTGTTATGCTTGATGGTTTTTGTTAGGGGGATTCCGATCATATTCTATAAAAAAGTATTGGCTAAAGAAGAGCAAGTGCCTTTCATGCTTTATTCCGCAACCGGTTTGCCGCTCATTGTTATTATTAGCGAATTCGGCGTATCCTCTGGGCTTATGAGTCCAGAGAGGGCGGCTATATTGGTGAGTGCCGGTATGCTTTCAGTCTTACTGTTACCTTGCTTGGCAGTGAAATTACGCGGCAAATTCAGTTTTTCCTAAAAATAGATCTATGGAGACAGTTGCACTTGCTGTCAAAACAACTTAATTTGCAGTTGTTGGTTGTTATTACAGGCGGATTATTTCTAACTATTCCTGAAATAGGGAATGGTTTTCGAATCGGTTGTTATATTCAGGTACAACTGTAGAATTTCGATAAGACAACAAAACCAGGCTAAGGAGGACTGCTTGAAAATTGCGCTTATCAGCGATGCTTGGCATCCGCAAATCAACGGTGTTGTGACTACCTTAAGCAATACTGTCGTTACTTTGAAAAAATTGGGGCATGAAGTCGAGCTGATAACGCCGGATCGGTTTAAAACCTACCCTTGGCCGGGTTATCCCGATGTTGGAATGGCTTTTCTGTGTGGCCCTTATTTACGGCCTATCCTGCAAGAATTTAAACCGGACGCCATCCATTTCGTGACAGAAGGCTGTATCGGCTTCGCTGCAAGGCGTTATTGCCGTGAATTCGGTTATCGCTATACCAGTTCTTATCTCAGCCATTTTCCGGACTATTTTAAGCTTCGTAACGGTTTCCCACGCTGGATCAGCGAAGGCTATTTGCGTTGGTTTCATAGCGAAAGCGCCCGTGTCATGGTGTCTACGCCATCCTTGGAAAAAACGCTGGGTGCAAAAGGTTACCCGCAGTTGGTGCGCTGGTCGCGCGGCGTGGATACCACCCTGTTTCGCCCAAGAGATAAAGCATTTATCAATGATCTTCGCCCCATAAGCCTATTTATGGGCAGGGTGGCTGTTGAAAAGAATATTGAAGCGTTTTTAAAACTGGATTTACCCGGTACCCAATACGTGGTCGGCGACGGGACGCAAAGGAAAGTATTGGAAGAAAAATATCCGGCAGTCCGTTTTGTCGGCTATCAACAAGGCGAAAGCCTGGCGCGCTATATAGCTGCAGCCGATGTGTTCGTGTTCCCGAGCCGGACCGATACTTTCGGCGTGGCGATGTTGGAAGCCTTGGCCTGTGGCGTACCCGTTGCGGCTTTTCCAGTAAAAGGGCCGCTCGATGTTATCCTGGATGAACGCGTTGGCGTATTAAACGACGACCTTCAAATGGCAATTGAAGCGGCGTTATCGTTAAAACCTGAAGATTGCAGGCGCTATGCGCTTGAATACACATGGGAAAAATGTACGCGACAATTTGTGGATAATCTAGTGCCAACACATTGAGTTTAGAAAAATACACGTAATTATTGAAATGGTCTTCAAATTTGCCCATGTCGTAAATCATATTCGTCGATTTGGGATGGTCAATCGGCAGACTACCAGATAAATGAAATCCGTTTTTGTTCTATGCGAATAAAGAAATCAAGCTGATTTTCAATTTCGCACAATGCCTGACTTATAAAGCTTGAAAAAATAAAATCCGCCCCTAAATCCTGTCTAGTTATGTTTAACCTTTTTTAGGAACAGGAAAATGTCTGTCGAAGCAAAGAAACAAACCCTCGGTTTTGAGACCGAAGTTAAACACCTTTTACACTTAATGATCCATTCCTTGTACAGCAACAAGGAAATCTTTCTACGCGAGCTGATTTCGAATGCTTCCGATGCCGCTGACAAATTACGGTTCGAAGCCCTATCGAATGACGGTTTGTACGAAGGCGACAGTGAATTGAAGATTCGTCTGGCGTTTGATAAAGAAAACCGCACCATCACTATTACCGATAATGGGGTCGGGATGAGCCGTGAGGAAGTGCAGGAGCATATCGGGACGATCGCCAAATCCGGCACCAAGCAGTTTTTTGAGAAACTGACCGGCGAACAGGCGAAAGACAGCGAACTGATCGGTCAATTCGGTGTCGGATTTTATTCTTCATTCATCGTTGCCGATAAAGTAACGTTAACTACCCGTAAAGCCGGGGCAAGCAAAGACGAAGGTGCGCGCTGGGAATCCACCGGTGAAGGTGAATACACACTGGAAACTGTCACTAAGGAACAGCGCGGCACCGAAATCGTGTTGCATCTCAAAGAAGGCGAAGACGAATTTTTGGACGGTTATCGTATTCGCGGTATTGTGCGTAAATTTTCCGACCATATTTCCATGCCCATCGTCATGACTAAAGAAGTCATGCCATCGTACCAGGATGAGGAGGAACAGGAAGGTGAAGAGGCCGAAGCGAAGGAATTGACGCCGCCGCAACCGGAAGATGAAACCATCAATAGCGCTTCTGCGTTATGGACGAAAGCCCGTCAGGACATAAAGGACGAGGACTACAACGAATTCTACAAGCATGTCAGCCATGATTGGCAAGACCCGCTCGTGCATGTCCATAGTAAGGTTGAAGGCACGAATGAATTTACCTTGCTGCTTTACGTGCCATCCCATGCGCCGTTCGATCTTTGGGACCGTAACCCTAAACACGGTGTAAAACTGTATGTCCGCAAAATCTTCATCATGGACGATGCGGAGCAACTGATGCCGCGTTATCTGCGTTTTATCCGCGGTATCGTCGATGCGGGATCCTTGCCGTTAAATGTGTCGCGGGAAATTTTGCAACAAAGCAAGCAACTAAGCACGATTAAATCCGGCGCGGTGAAGAAAGTACTCGGCATGTTGGAAGGCGTTGCCAAAAACGAGTCGGAAAAATATGAAAAATTCTGGGCTGAATTCGGGCAAGTGCTGAAAGAAGGCCCGATAGAAGACCACGGCAACAAAGAGCGCATAGCTAAGTTGCTGCGTTTTGCATCGACCCACAGCAATACCGACAAACAGGATGTCACGCTGGAAGATTACGTCAGCCGTATGAAGGAAGGCCAGGATAAAATTTACTATGTAACGGCAGAAAGTTTTGCGGCGGCGAAAAACAGCCCGCATCTGGAAATTTTCCGTAAAAAAGGTATAGAAGTCTTGTTGCTTTCCGACCGTATCGACGAATGGTTGGTGTCGCACCTGGACGAATTCGACGGAAAGCATCTGCAATCGGTCGCTAAAGGTGATTTGGATCTGGAAAAAACCGAAGATGAAGACACCAAAAAAGAGCGCGAAGAAATCAGTAAAGACTTCGAATCCGTCGTTAAGCAAATCAAGGAAGTCTTGGGCGATAAAGTAAGCGAAGTCAAGTTGAGCCAGCGTTTAACCGATTCTCCGGCCTGTTTGGTTGCCGACGTTTACGGCATGAGTCTCAATATGGAACGCATTATGAAAGATGCAGGCCAAAATATGGGTTTCGGCATGGGCAAAAAACCTATATTCGAAATCAATCCGAATCATGCGTTGGTGGCGCGATTGAAAGTAGAACAGGACGACGACCGTTTTGCCGACTTGACCTACATCCTGTTCGACCAAGCCATTTTAAGCGAAGGCGGTCAGTTGGAAGACCCGACAGCGTTTGTTCATAAGTTGAATGGGTTATTGCAAGGGTTGCTGAAGTAATTAATTGTTTAATTTCAATGCCGTAAGCTAAGCTGTTCGCAGCCCATGGGCATAGATGCCAAGCTTGTCGAACCGAATGGCTTGGTATTCGATAAGTTTGGTTAACCTGTTTTCCTTCGACAAACTCAGGACGAACGGGTTAGCCCTTTACTTAACGGCATTGAATCAATCCCCTGCCATCCTTTTTTCAAAGGGTGAGGATGTGGCACGTCATCTGGTTGGAACTTTTGTAAAAAATCATGCAAAACTGAGTCCCCGGTTGCTAAATAACCGGCATTTTGCCGGAGAACCCTGGCGTGTTGAACATGAAGGCTATAGCCGAAATAAGGCG
>JBGAWU010000276.1:0-4222 GCA_044227425.1 Methyloglobulus sp. | reverse complement strand
GTTCGGCGTAGGACAAGGCCGAGTAGGCAGTGGCCGAAGCAGGATTGGCCGTGATCGCCCTATTTGCAAGGACATAAGCTTCTTCTTTCCGGTTTTGGGTCAAGGCTAGCACCGATTGCAAGGCCAATGCTTCGGCGTCGTTTGCGTTCTGCTTTAAAATAGCTTGAATATCTTGGCGGGCAAGGCCAGTACGTCCGACGGTGAGCCGCATAGCGCCACGCACTTTATAGAAAAAAAGCGTTTTTTTTGCCAGCGGTAAGGCGTCCAGCCGAGTAATGGCTGCTACCACACGGCCTTGGCGAAAGTCCCGAATTGCAGTTCGAATATCGTTATCGATAGTCTGCGACGGTTCGGGATATGGGATCAGCGGCGGATAATACAGTGCCCAATTGACGGCGTCTTGGGGGCTAATGTCGATTCGCGGCTGCGGGGCTTGTCCGGGATAGGCTTGGGCGCCCTGTCCGGGCGATAGATGTAGACTGCCTGCGGTATTAAAAAATTTGACACCGCCTTCGTAGACCCAGAGCGAGGTCGATTTGTCGTTAGCGCTGAGTGCAAACTCAGTTCCTTCCGGTCCCGCGTTCGCTATGGGGGTATTGATTTGTAAATGTTTAGGGGTTCGGCTGATAAAGTGGACAAACCCTTTCAGTAAATCCATCAAGGTGGTTTTTTCTGGGTTTAGGACATTGAATGTCAGCACAGTATCTTCATCGATTCTTGCAACAAAGCCATTAGGCAACAAGATCGATGCGCGGCTGAACATGCCCACATGTATCCGGCTGCCTTCACACAAGGTTTGGTTGAGCTGGATGGGGATCCATCGACCTTTACTTTCTGGGTCGTATTCTAATGTTCCTTGTAAGGACACAACCTTTGCACCGTGTTGACCCGCACATTTTAGAACGGCAACGTCATCCGCCGCCCAAGTTAACGGCGCGAATATCAACAGCAATAGCAGGGCTGCCGGATGCCGCATATTTTCTCCCCATAGAAAATATCTCAGGTTAATTGTAGATCAAATATTAATCGGTGCTGTTTTAATATCTCTAGTTAATATTTCACAGAAAAATTAAAATTTAAGTGATTTTTCCTGGCAGTTGTTTTCTCTTCTTTGATATTCGGTAAGTAGTAATTTAACCACATCTATTCTCGGTATTCGAAATTATGCATAGCACCCTCATTTTTAAAATGAGGGTGCAGCCTTGACCGAAGCATTGAGGGGACGGTAAGATCCTTCAACGGGTAATTCAACTCTTTTTAGGGATTTAACGCTAGATTCACGTTCTTGGATTCCCAAAATTTTTACGGCTAATCCTGCTGGGAATGTTTTTGTCGAATTGTCAGCTAACACCCTTTACCAAATTTCAACCAATGCGTCCCAACTTCCCAATCCATGGGCATTGGTCTGCGTTTTCTTGGACTTCGTAAGGGCGGTTTGTTAATGGGTTACATGTTTAGTCTCACAGATAAATGATCTGGGTTAATAACAAAAATATCAGGCATTTTCTGATAATACTTGCGGATAGCTTCAAAGGGCGGTTTGCGGCGAATAGCCAAATCAATTTTTACAGTCTTATGGAACGGTTTTTTCCGCAGCTTGAAGCATAACAGCTGAACTATGAAAAATTCAAAACCCATGGGACGGCGAAACTGAGCATACTCGACTATCTGGTGTTCTACAATGGGCGCCGACCACACTCAACTTTGGGCTATCAATCCACGACCGAATTCAAAAGGGAATTTTATAGAAGAGCTGCCTGAACAGGAGCTCGGTTTTTGTTGACCATTACACAGGATAGGTGGCTCTATTTTCCGTAATTTTTTACCAAGTAATCAATGATGGTCTGTTTTTCTGTCTCACTAATGGGCGCACCCATTACTTTGGTCATCTTGTCGACTGTTTTCTCCCAGCCTGCTCGATCCAGAACCTTGGCATGCATGGTGATATAATCCAAGCTGTGGCACATGGCGCAATACGCAAGAATATAATTTTTGTCCGGACTGTCCTTTAGGGCTATCTGAGATTCCCCTGCTGTTGCCGTGACAGCGAAAAGCGAAAATAACACAAGCAGCATTTGCATCCGGTTTTCCTCAAACTAGCTGAACGGTAATTTTTTGCACAGCATTGTGGTGGTATCCCGAAGGGTTTGGAATCGGTTCAAACGGTTGGCTGACACCGGAACGGCTGGTAGCACGTGCCATTATCCGGTATTCTCCATGTTGTTTGGGTTGAAAATCATAATGCCATTGCCGCCAGGAAAACTGCCCATAATCATCTTTCAATGTGGCTTCATGCCAATGTTTGCCTCCATCCGTGGAAACATCCACGCGTTGGATACCATTGCCGCCGTCCCAGGCCACGCCCTGGATTCCCATAAGCTTAGTGACCTCAACAGTTTGCCCATCAACGAGATTGGTGATCAATGAATTGACAATTAATTCCGTGATTGGAATATTGGTCTCGGTCTCTTGAGATCTGAATTGGCCGCTAGGAAACCGACCGTTCGGTATCCGATAAGCGGTTTTCATCCAGAATCCATCAAAAGGTTTGGACAATACGTTGACCGCAGTGAGATGTTTCATCCAATGGGTCGCAGTCCAGCCAGGAACGATCAGACGGGCGGGGAAACCATTCCAATGGGGTAACGGTTCGCCGTTCATCTCGAAGGCGATAAGGGTGTTTTTATCCAGCGCTTTCGCCAGCGGCAGGCTCCTAGTAAAGTCCGGAGTTGTTTTAAGTAGACCGGAATCGGCGCCATCCAAACTCACTTCCACGGCGGATTTGTCGATGCCCGCTACCACTAGGACATCCTTTAGACGAACGCCACGCCAGCGCGCATTGCCCATCGCACCGGAGCCCCACTGTACGCCGGGTACATGGGGTTGAAACATACCCCGGCGATTTCCAGAGCACAAGCATAGGGCAGCAATTTCGACCGATTTAAAATCTTTGCGCAGTTGTTCTAGGGTAAATTCCAACGGCATACGAACAGCATCGCCACCGATACGTAGCCGCCAGTCTCCAGCTTGAATTTCAGGTATTACGGCATGATGGTAACGAACAAAGAAAAGTTTGTTTGGTGTAAAAGGGGTGTCGAAATAATTGACTGGGGTTTCGTAATTGGGTGGACGGTAAGTTTTTTTAATCAGAGGCTGTTTACCAGGGAGTGCATCCATGATCGTTGCTTCCTCCTCCGCACCTGTAGTAACTGCAAGGCCCGATCGTTGCCAAATGTAGAGCCCCCCGAGTGTTGCTAGGTTGCCTACAACTTTCTTGATAAAGTATCTTCTGTCGACCATAAAACACTCATTTGAAAAAATGTATTGCTAGGTAAGACAAATATATATGCCCAATAGTCAGGCAATATTAACCTACGTGAATGGAGAGGGAAAGGCAATTCTCTGTTTTCCATGCGGACGTTGTTTAAAAAGATTTTAACAGGTGGGTAATGAAACGGCATGTTATTGATTAGTTCTTACCTGTGGTATAATTGGCTTTTTAATTTTGTAGGCAAATTTTATGGCTAAAGAAGATCAAATTGAAATGGAAGGGAAGGTGATTGATACCTTACCGAATACGATGTTTCGGGTGCAATTGGAAAACGGACACATTGTAACTGCCCATATTTCCGGCAAAATGCGTAAGCACTATATTCGAATCCTGACTGGCGATAGCGTCAAAGTTGAAATGACGCCTTATGATTTAACGAAAGGACGCATCTCTTTCCGTATGCGTTAATAGCTTATGTCCTCGGCAAAAGCTATTAACCGCTGTTGGTCAGTTGTTTTCAAATACGGTTAATTCCTTGCTTTCTATAGAGAAATTAATCTCGTTATTTTCCACATAGACCCTAACATTTCCACCATTTGCCAATCTGCCAAAGAGTAAGTCATTAGCTAGGGGCTTTTTTATTTTTTCCTGAATAAGCCTTGCCATTGGTCTTGCGCCCATTTTGGGATCGCACCCGTGTTCCGCAAGCCACAAACGAGCGTCCGGGTCGAGCGTTAAGGTAACATGCTTATCTGCCAGTATCGCTTCTAACTCAAATATAAATTTATCCACCACATGGCCGACGATAGAAATATCGAGTGGTTTAAATTGGATAATGGCGTCGAGACGGTTGCGGAACTCAGGGGAGAAACCTTTTTCAATGATTTTCATACTGTCGGTCGCATGGTCTTGTTGGGTAAAGCCGATAGAGGCACGGCTACCTTAATCCGC
>JBGAWU010000275.1:0-4222 GCA_044227425.1 Methyloglobulus sp. | reverse complement strand
GTTTTATTGTTTAATTAACTCTTTTTAAAAAATATTTTAATTAATAAAATATACCTATCCCTCAATATCTCGTTAAGTTTTTGACATATTTTTTTTTTTTAATTTTGATTAAAATTAGCTAATTCTTTGATTTATATAAATAAAAAATAATTATAAACAGAATTTAGAACACTAATAATAGTAAAATAAAAGAATATGAAATTAATTATTAATAGGGAAAAATTATTAACTCCGTTACAACAAATTGTTGGGGTTATTGAAAAAAGGCAAACAATGCCAGTTCTGGCGAATGTACTCATGGTTGTGCAGGATAATTATTTGACCTTAACAGGTACCGATCTGGAAATACAACTTGTTTGTAAAATAGAGATAACGGAAATGGCTCAAGGATCTATTACCGTTCCCGCACGTAAGCTTCTTGATCTTTGTCGGCTGTTACCTATAAAAGCTGATATCCAGATAGAACAAAAGGAAGGCAAAATAAAAATAACTTCAAATCGTAGCCGTTTTACATTGAGTTGTTTGCCTTCAGATCAATATCCCGAATTTATTGAATCGGACATGGACAAACATTTTTCAATCAATGCCGGAAAATTAAAAAAAGCGCTCGAAAAGACAACCTTCTGCATGGCAAACCAAGATGTACGTTATTATTTGAATGGTTTGTTACTTAATATATCGAATAAAAGTTTCAAATTGGTCGCGTCTGACGGACATCGTTTGTCGATTTATGAAGATTCGCTAGACGAACCGACCGGTTATGACGCGAGAATAACATTACCTAGAAAAGGTGTACTTGAACTTTATCGGTTATTAGATAATTCCGATATGAATTTAAATATCTTGTTTTCCGCTAGCAACATAAAAGTTTCGATGGGAAATTTGATTTTTTCCGCCAAATTAGTTGATGCCAAATATCCAGATTTCAGTAAAGTTTTTGAGCAAACTTTTTATGAAACGATTTCCATACAAAAGCAAGAGTTTAAAGATTCGTTGACTAGGGTTGCGGTTTTGGCCAATGAAAAGTTCAGGGGCGTTACTCTTTATATCGGTCCTGAAAATATAAAAATCAACACCCATAATCTTGAACATGATGAAGGTGAAGAGGAAGTCGCGGCTGTATATCAGGGGGAAGAACTATCTATCGCATTCAATGCCCAATACCTATTGGATGCCTTATCTAATATCGATTCAGATGCTGTTATTTTGACGATAGCCAACAATCTGAGTACTTGCTTTATTGATGAAGCTAAACAAGCTGAATATAGATTTATAGTGATGCCGATGCGTATCTAGCGCCTATGTGTCTTCAACGTTTGGATATTTACAATGTAAGAAATATCCAGAATCAATCAATTGTCCCCTCAACCTCATTTAATTTTATTTATGGCAAAAATGCCAGCGGCAAAAGCGCATTAATAGAAGCAATCTATCTATTAGGTCGGGCAAAATCTTTTCGGACTTCATCAATTAAATCAGTCATAACGTTTAATAAACCACATTTAACAATCGCTTCAGTAATTAATAAGAAAAACACTCATGTTTTAAACATGGGTATTCAGATGGATGGTATTAATGCTGAAATCCGCATAAACCACATTCCAAACCAAAAACGAATTGCCCTAGCTCATGCGTTGCCTGTTCAGATCTTGCATCCACGTAGTTTTGAATTATTGGATTCTAGTTCTAAAGGCCGACGAGAATTTATAGACTGGGGGGTTTTTAACCATAATGCAGATTTTCTGGTTTCATGGAGGATATATAAAAAAGTTTTACATCATAGAAATGCATTATTAAAACTTAAGTCGGTTAAACAACTTAATGTTTGGAATAATGAGTTGGTTAATTACGGTACAATAGTTAATGAATTTAGAATCCACTATTTAGAATTATTCAAAACCGCTTTTAAACGGGCATTAACTTATTTTCTTGAATTAAATGGAGTGGAAGTCACTTTGTTGCCAGGCTGGCGTATAAATTCAACTTTTCAGCAAGAGCTCATTGTCGATTTGGATAAGGATTTACGATATGGATTTACCCATAGCGGGCCGCATCGAGGTGATTTCATACTCTCATTGGGCAATAAACCAGCAAAGGAAATTGTATCAAGAGGACAATTAAAAATCCTTGTCTTATGTTTAAAGTTGGCCCAAGTTGAATTGATTATAAAAGAAAGAAACACGTTTGGTTGTATATTAATTGATGATTTTTGTGCTGAGCTTGATCAAGAAAACAGAGGGAAAGTATTGAGATATCTTAAAGACCTACAATGCCAAGTTTTCATTACTTCAGCTGAATTTCATGATTTTGGTGATTTGACCGATATAAAAAACCATAAAGTGTTCCACGTGGAACATGGCAAGATAAAAGAAATTGAAGTTCCACGTGGAACATTTTCATAATTAGAGGAAGAGTTATTATGAGTGATAACGACAATAACGATAAAGTCGAAGCTGCCAAAAATACTAACCAATATGACAGTACGAATATCCAAGTATTAAAAGGTTTGGATGCAGTAAGAAAACGGCCTGGTATGTACATAGGGGATACCGATGATGGCTCCGGTTTACATCATATGGTTTTCGAGGTTGTCGATAATTCCATTGATGAAGCATTAGCCGGTTATTGCAAAGAAGTTAAGGTTATTTTACATACCAATGGTTCAGTAACCGTTGCTGACGATGGCCGTGGAATTCCAGTGGATATACATGAGGAAGAAGGAAGGTCGGCTGCTGAAGTGATTATGACGGTTTTACATGCAGGCGGTAAGTTTGACGATAATGCGTATAAGGTTTCAGGTGGATTGCATGGCGTCGGTGTCTCTGTGGTCAATGCCTTGTCTGAGGAGCTAAACCTTGAAATACGTAAAAATGGGCAGCTCTATAAACAAACCTATCAGATGGGTAATCCAGTCGCTCCGTTAACAGCGGTGAGTGCTGCACAAGGCTCAGGGACGTTGATTAATTTTAAACCCAGTACCGAAACCTTCAGCAATATCGAATTTCATTATGATATTTTGGCTAAACGGTTGAGGGAGTTATCTTTCCTCAACTCCGGCGTTCGTATTATATTGGAGGATGAAAATACCGATAAACGCGACATATTTGAGTTTGATGGTGGTATTAGCGCTTTTGTCAGCCATCTCAATAAAAATAAAACTCCTTTATTCCCTGAGGTTTTCTATTTCATGGCAGAAAAAGAAGGCGTTACGGTGGAAGTCGCCATGCAATGGAACGATTCCTATCAAGAGAATGTTTTCTGCTATACCAACAATATACCGCAACGTGATGGTGGTACGCATTTGGCGGGTTTTCGTGGCGCATTGACCCGCACAGTAAATCAATACATCGATTCAAGCGGTTTGGCAAAAAAAGAAAAAGTGGCCACTACGGGCGATGATGCCAGGGAAGGGCTCACAGCGGTATTGTCAGTTAAAGTACCCGACCCCAAGTTTTCCTCCCAGACTAAAGATAAACTGGTTTCTTCGGAGGTCAAACCCTTGGTTGAATCGACCATGAATGAAAAACTCCAGGAGTTTTTACTAGAGAAACCGCAAATAGCTAAAGTGATTGTCGGCAAGATTATCGACGCAGCCCGTGCGCGGGAAGCCGCCCGTAAAGCACGGGAAATGACTAGGCGTAAGACCACCTTGGATATTGCAGGATTACCTGGAAAATTGGCCGATTGTCAGGAAAAAGACCCAGCCCTATCAGAACTATTCCTGGTCGAAGGTGACTCCGCAGGTGGGTCGGCAAAGCAAGGACGGGATCGGCGAACCCAAGCTATCTTGCCGCTCAAAGGTAAAATCTTGAATGTAGAAAAAGCCCGCTTCGACAAAATGATCTCATCGGAAGAAGTAGGTACTTTGATTACCGCATTGGGTTGCGGTATCGGCAAGGACGAATACAATATAGAAAAACTACGTTATCACCGTATCATCATTATGACAGACGCGGATGTGGATGGTTCGCACATCCGGACCTTGTTGCTCACCTTTTTTTACCGGCAATTACCCGAGATTGTCGAAAAAGGCTATATTTACATTGCCCAGCCGCCCTTATACAAGGTTAAGAAAGGTAAACAAGAACACTACGTCAAAGACGACAATCAATTGAACGAATATCTTATCCAATTGGCGCTGGATAAAACCCAATTATACACAGATGAAACGACGCTCCCCATTCAAGGCCAAGGCTTGGAAAAACTTGCCTACGCTTATACT
>JBGAWU010000274.1:0-4227 GCA_044227425.1 Methyloglobulus sp. | reverse complement strand
ATTACGAGGGTCTACAATAAAATCGATTTGGTAAGCCTGAAACCGGAAGTAAAAACGACCGACACGGGTACAGAAATCTATTTATCTGTAAAAATAGGATGCGGCATGGAGTTACTGATACAGCACCTAAAAGAAAGTGTCGGCTATAAAGATACAAATGAAACTGTATTTATTGCAAGAACGCGACATCTTGAAGCCTTGAAAAATGCCCGCCAATGCACCAAAAACGCGCTACAACAATTACAAACCAGTTTAGCAAGCGAGCTTGTAGCGGAAGAATTACGACTAGCGCAACAAGCACTGGCTGAAATTACCGGTTCTTTTACGTCCGATGACCTTTTAGGAAAAATATTTTCCAGTTTTTGTATAGGAAAATAAAGAAAAGTCCAACATATACCAGTATGTTTTTAATTGTAGTAGTTCAGACTTAACCTGACACCGTTCTTGAAAAAAGAAGGTTATTTGGTTATATAGAAGTGTCAAACTTCATCAATCCATAAAGAGGTAACTCATGTTAGAGACTAACGTAAAAATCATCGGTAGAGCGTTTCTTCAATCCCTTCTTGGTCAAGAACTCTAGCTCTAGGCTTTGCCATTTCATGATTTGGCTACCCTGGTGTTACGTTGACAGTAATTTTAGCAAATTCGGGTGACATAACCAGAAATATCCCTTAAGTCTATCGTTCAACAGTAAAAACTACTTCCCGGTAAATTGGCTATCGGTTAGTAGTCGAGGATTAGCTAAATCTGATGAAATAAAATTTGGGGCGTTAACGCTGGTTTTATAACTTGAATACGTTTTGTAAATTTTGCTTGAATAAGTATAACTGCCATCACCATTAACACCGCCAAACACAGCCCAATCAACCGTTTTATCTTGGTTGAACCAACTTACCATCCTAATATCATTGTCAAATGCATAAGCAAACATATCGCTAATCCACGCCAGTTTATCGGCAATGCTCGTACCGAAAGGCTTGGCTGAAGTTGTGGCGAATTCCGACAGTGCAACCGGTTTGTTTGAAATTTGCCGAATCCTACCCAACATATTGCCGTAAATCTCGCTGGGCAATTTCCAATCCGACCATGATTGGCTTGCGCCCCAATTGTAGCCGTCCATTGAAACCCAATCGACATAACTGTCGCCTGGAAAAAATTGTTCTGCCGTATAAGCACCTATATCTGTGCTATTGACCGACCAGATCCATTGTACACGGGTAAAATCCAATCCTGCGAATTGGAAAATACTAACAACCCGCTGCCACATATCGATGAAGTCCAAAGGATCGTTATTGCCAACAGCGGCGCTCCATGGATACCAATTTCCATTCATTTCATGGCCTAAACGGATGTAAACCCTGCGGTCGTCCTCGGAACCATAAACACCGTCGGGACCACTTAAAAACGTCTTTAAACGATTCGCCCAAGTTGCGATATATGCATCGAATTCACCGACGGCAATGCGCCTTTCGATATCAACCGGCGTTTGGTTGCCATTGGTGTAAGGCTCCCAGGTTATCACCGGCACATTGCCGTTTTTCCATATATTGGGCAGTTGTTGCTTGAAAAGGTTATCCATGACCGATGTCGAGTTCGTCCAATCGGTGAACAACGTCAGCACCGCATGGCGTTTTGCTTGCCAATTCTCCATGGCTTTGACCTGTCCCATATTCCAGCCTTGATTGCCGTAATATACGCCGAACAACGAATCAGCCATCGTCAACACAGGTAAAGTTAATAAGAGAAGAAATAAATTTGCCCGTAAGCGTCGTTCTAGCATTGGGTATTCCGAAATGAAAGGAGATAATTAACTGTTTCATTAGTTTTTTACCCATCGTACTCCCGGATTAATTGAGTAAATAGCTTGATTTTTTTATTTTGCTAGCCACTTAACAAAAAATGTTTAGGTTCGCACCAAACTTAATTTTTTATTATGAAAAAGGCATTCGGAATTCAGAAATGAATATTCCACTACGTTTTTATAGTTTGGTAACGTTTTTTGACAAAAACCAGTAATTATTTTCTCCATCATTGCGATAATTCACTTCATCCATACAGCTCTTAATCACCTTCAAGCCAAATCCGCCTTCCGGTAGATTATTTAGGTCAAGAGGGTCGAAATCGATTTTACAATCCAGATTTTCAAAACAGTTTTGCTTAAATTTTTTGCCTTGATCGATGATTTCAACAATTAATCTTTCTTTTGACGGCGTGAATTTGATGGTTATCTGCCCTTCACCGTCACTATAAGCGTGTTCAATGCAGTTATTTACAGTTTCAATTAGCGCTTGCTCAATTTCCGCAATTTGGCTTTCTGTAAAATAATTGCCCGCAATTTCTTTGACGCAAAGACCAACTAACGCAACATTCTCGGGATAGCTTTCAATTGTCAATGAAATCCGGTTCATTAACTATTGATTGCAGCAAGTGCTTGTTCCTCGGTCGGACAAATCGTAAAAACCCTATCCATTCGGGTAAGTTTAAACATGGTTTCAACCGCCGGCTTTAATCCCCAAACAACAATACGTCCTCTAGGGCCCAATAGTTTTAAACAAGACACAAGACAACCGATTCCACTACTGTCAATAAAATCGACCTGGCTTAAATCAAGCGCTATCAGCCGGGAGCCGTCCTGAACCAGTTCGCTTACTTTTTCTTTAAAACCGACGGCAAGCTTTGAGTCCAGCCTTTTTTCCTCTAAGGTCAGGATTAACACGCCACTGATTATTTTGGATTCTATTTTCATGGTAAGCTCTTTTCTTAATTGAATGGCCAAATGCGCTGTGTTATCAGCAGTTATAACGAAAATCGGGATCTACATGATCTCAAGTATCAACATTGATATGTCGTCTTCAAACATTTTTTCGCCTCTCCATTGCCTGATCCGTTCGTTTAAAGCTTGCGAGACCTCATGGATAGAGACTGTCCGCGTCTGCTCTAAAATGTCGATCAACCGGTCCGCACCAAACATATCGCCATTTCCATTTAAACACTCGGTAATACCGTCAGAATATAAAATAAGCCGGTCGCCAGGATTGTAGTCAATGGTGACCGATTCATATTCAGTACATTCAGTTAAACCGACCGGAAAGCCGCCATCACCGATAAAACGGGCAGATTCACCCTTAGTAACGTAAATGGGACTCGGGTGGCCGGCTTGGCACAACTCAATAGTTTGTAATGTTGTATCGATAATACCATACACCATTGTGAAGTATAGCCAGTTATCTAAATCTGTCTGAAATTGCGTATTCAGATCGGTCATGACTGCTGAGGGAGGCACAATACTATAATATGGCTTATTATCTAACGGGTGCTTTAAGGGACTTCCCCTTTGCATTTCAGTGGTCAGCAAACGGAATAAGGAAAATGACATCATTGCCGAAGACACGCCGTGGCCCGCAACATCTAATGCATAAAAACCGACATGCGTTTCATCAAGACGGAAAAAATTGAAAATATCCCCGGATACCATCGCGGAAGGGCAAAAAAGCCACGCAATTTCGACATTTAGATAATGCAAAGTGGCTGCTGGCAATAAGCTTGTCTGCATTTTAGCAGCGGTCTGTAAATCTCGGTTGATCAGTTCTTGGGCCGCAACCAAGCTGTCATTTAAATAAACTAATTCCTCGTTTCGTTCATGCAGGGCTTTTTCCAGCGCCAGCACTCGTTCACCCGCCCTTATGCGAGCGTGAAGCTCGTCTAATTTAACGGGCTTACTGACAAAATCATCGGCCCCTGCTTCCAAACCTTCAATAACCGATTCATTACTCTCTAAGGAGGTCACCAAAATGACATAGGTGTAATGCGGCAATTGCAGGTTACGGATATCCCTACACAAAGTCGGGCCATCGCCGCCAGGCATAATCCAATCAGTTATAACGAACTGGATAGGGTTCTTTTGTAATAGCAATAGGGCGTCATGGCTATTACTGACAGAATCGACCTGATACCCCCATTTTTTGAGGGTACGTTCCAACATCGTACGGGCAATAGCAGTGTCTTCAACGACAAGGATACGCATAGTTACTAACAGGATTGGTTTTATAATGCTTCGAAGTATAACAAATAAATTTAACCTTATTGTTTAACCGCTAACAAACTGCGATATCTTAAATAAGTCGGGATTGTAAGCCATAAAGCCGCAATTTTATCAATACTACTCCCTGCTTATTAGAATGCCCAACCCCAAGACAGTGAAATTGCCCCATTTTCAGTAAAGTTAAA
>JBGAWU010000273.1:0-4230 GCA_044227425.1 Methyloglobulus sp. | reverse complement strand
CAAGAGTGTATGTTCCGTTACCCAAGCCTATACCATTCGTCCCTAAAAGACCTGAGGCAAAGGTACTTATCGGTCCGGTAATCGTGGTGCTTAAGGCTAAGTCAGCGATCTCATTGGAGGCTAATCCTGAAAGTTCCACATTCCAAAATGTGCCGGAAGTGCCGCTGCCGGAAACTTGATTTCCGGCAGCAGTTGTTACGCTGCCACTTCCACCTACTAGGGAAAGCGATAAAGATGCCGCCGACGCATTTTGCATAGCGGTTGCACAGACGGTAAAAAGTAAAGCAATAAAAAGTTTTTTCATAATAGCTCCAATATATTTTTTAAGAATGATTATAGTAAAAACCTGATTAAGTCCGGATTAAGCCGGGTTACGAGTCAGGTTTATTAGCTTTGTTAGTATGTGTACAACCTATAATTGCTTTTTGCCTTACCGATTACGGTGAGTCTTTGCGTCAATTAAACAGTTGAGTCACTAAATTTCGTCCTGTTATTTTTTTCCTATCTTCCTTGGCAGGTTCCATTGTTATTCTTATTGGCCAATCTTCCTGGATTGGTGGCTTCCCAATAATTCAAATCATCCAGACTTGAGTTATATATTCATTAAAACCCCATAACCTTCCTCGGTTTGGGGTGCAATGTGGTTTGTGAGATGTTTGATTTATACTAACACCTAAACTAGGACGTTGCTAGAGTAAGGATAGTGGCTATCTAATAAGCACAAAAGGGTTGTTTGGCTCAAAGATAGATCAATCTGCAATTTACACAAGTGCTACAGTAAAAATATACAATAAGAACATTAAAAAAATATTAACACTTAAACATTGGCTTCTTTAATTTTATGAAGCAAACTATATGCCATATTTTATGTAACTTTTTGTTTTTTATAACCAATTGAATATTAATTTAAATTGAAAAACAATGGCTTTTTTGATATTACTTTTAGTGCAAGTTTGCACTATTTTGGTTATTAAATTAGCTTTAGTAAGCTTTTGATCCAATGAATCCTTTTAGGACGGTCAGCAGTACGATTTTAATGTCCAGCCATAACGACCAATTTCTAATATAGTTTAGGTCGTATTTGATCCTGCCTTCCATTTTTTCCAGGGTATCGGTTTCACCCCGATAACCGTTGATTTGGGCTAATCCGGTAATGCCCGGTTTAACTTTATGCCGGAGCATGTAGCCTTTGACTTGGCCTCTATAAAATTCGTTGTGGGCGACGGCATGGGGCCTTGGGCCGACAACGGACATCCTGCCTTGCAGGACATTAAAAAATTGCGGTAGTTCGTCCAATGAAGTCCGCCTTATAAAAGCACCGAGTTTGGTTACGCGAGGGTCGTTTTTTTTTGCTTGCACGACCTTGTCGGAGTCTTCGCTTACAGTCATCGACCTGAACTTCCATATGATAATTTCTTCACCTCTAAAACCATAACGTCTTTGTTTAAACAATACAGAGCCAGGCGAAGTGAGTTTGACCGCGAGGGCAATAACAATTAAAGGGATGAAAATGATGATTAAAATAATACTGCTGAAAATAATATCGAAAATTCGTTTAACTACGCCGTCAACGCAACAATATCGACGGAGCCGTCCTTGGCAAGCCTGATAAGCTGGTCGATATCGCCTTTTAATTTTGAGGTGTCGAGTTTGGCTTCGTTGTCCGAAATACGATGCCTGTCGTCGAAAAAGCCGACAAATTCAATTCCGAGGGTTTCTTCTTCAAATAAGATTTTTTCAAGTTCCAAGCCCAGCATCGTCGCGCCAACGATAGCGACCCGGTGATGCTTTTTCCCCATTTTTCTGTAAAAACTGGCTATATTCCGAACAATGATATGCCACGAAATAATTTCGACGGGTACGAAGAAGCTCCAAACCAGGAAATATTCTTTGTAAATGGGGTCGATTAAGGTGACGAACGCGTCTACGAACGTTAGCACCAGCAATACGCAAAACCAGGATACCGCGATCAATCTTACTTCAGTGAAGGTAGACATTGCACGGCTACCGCGGTATAGCTCATTAAATGAAGCGAAGACGCCAAATCCTACGATAGAAATTAGTAGCCACCAAGTGTGCTTGTTATCCCATTCGACATGCGCCATATCCAAGACGGACCATAAGGTGATACCGATAACCAAAACGTCCAACAATCTCGCCAAGACGACAAGTTTGTTACTATGTTGGCGGATAGACCTGAAGGTTTTTGCGGAATTCACCATGGCTTTGTTTCAATAAGTCGGAAAAGGGGGTAAAGGCTTACAGTTGCCTTGTGTTATCAGTTAATAAAAGACTAATCTGGAGTATTGGAAAAGTGTAGTTTAAAGCAATGGGGACGATTTATCTAACGGATAAAAATCAGTGTGCAAAAATATACCAATGATTTATTAAGGTGAGGTTTCTAGGGGTAGGGCAGGGGTTTCGATTTTGCTGACAAAAATCAATTGGTCGGATAAATCGTCATTTTTTTTTAATGCTTCTAAGAGTATTGTGTCATGACCGTAAATATCCGGATAAAAGGATAAGTTATTGTTTTGGTCAACAAATGAGGTGGTATAAAAAAACAAGACCGGAATGGGAGCCTGCAATATGACACGTTGGTTCGTGGGATTTTTCATGGCTTTTTGGATGGTCTCGGAATTCCATTTGCCTTGATTTTTTAGCGCGAATTCGGCCAATATTTGTGGTTTTTCGACGCGGACACAGCCGTGGCTGAAATCTCGGCGCGACTTACTGAACAAAGAGTTAGCCGGTGTATCGTGTAAATAGACGTCATCTTTGTTGGGAAAAATAAATTTTACTTTGCCTAAGCTGTTTCTGGCGCCGGGTTTTTGTCTTACCCTGAGCTGCCCTCTCCTTAACTTTTCAATTGACTCATTATTAACGGAGATCGATTTGGCTGAGTTACCGAAGCTCGAGACCATTTCCATGTTTTGGGAAGACAGGTAGTTAGGGTTTTTTACTAATTTTGGGAGAATTTCATCTTTTAAAATATTTTTGGGGACATTCCAATAGGGTGAAAATTCAATAAAACTCATTTGCGCCATCAACACAGGTGTTTGGTTCTTTAATGCTTTACCAACAACAACCCGCATCGTAGTGATGTCCGGTGCGGACTCACCGGTATTTTCAATTGCCCAAAGCTGGAATGCAGGGATATTGACGATGATCGAGCGGTTAATAGGGGTTAACTCAGGCAGCCAGCGCAGCCTTTCCATAGCCAATTCGATTTGCGTGACTCGGTTTTTCAACGGTTCGTTGAGGGCGAGGACGGTTCCTGACCCGATAGTTCCGTCGGGGCTTAAACCGTGGCGAAGCTGGAATTTTTTTACGCCCGACACCAGGTCGGCTGAGTATTTCGGTTTTTCCTTGGCGTTATCAGACGGATGATATTCGATTAAATCGCCCATGCCGACTAAAAAATTGCCAAGTTCAGGTAGCTGCGGATGGTGTTCGCCGGGACGTAATTTGCCTTTGAAATTGAATTGAACCTGCGGTGATTGTGCCGCTAGGCGACGATAAGCGGCTAACGCTGTTTTCAATTTTTGATATTGTTCGAGTTTTGGTTCTGCCAAGTCCGAAAGTTTTGATATGGTACCCAAGGTGATGCTGTCCTTGACCAGCGCCGGAATGTCCAGGATTTTTTTATCGCGCAATTGCAGGTTAAAATTAATCCCTTGCGGGTTAACCCTGCCATAATGGAGGTCGTGCAGAAAACGCAATAAAGCGATACTGAGCGCGGTATCGGATAATGCAAGCTCTTTGTAAGCCGTCGGCGGCAGCGTTAAAGCGGCTTTGAGTTTGGTCCGTAAGTTTTCAACGTCGTAGTCCTCCGGGCTTAAGCCTTGATCAGGCGCGTTGACCAATAAGTTGAGCGTGTCTGCGGTAAGTTTTGATGAATTAGCCTTTCCCAACCACAGCAGTTGATAACCAAACAGTTTATAAAGCGAATCGAGGTCTTCCGTCCGATTAGCAAAATCGGTTGATTTTAGGTAAGGGTGTTGCCTCAGGGTAATGATCGAATTGATTTCTTTGTTGACACCGGGCTCCAGGACGGGCGGTTCGGCAGACAACAGGCCGAATGGGAGCGTTGCCATGATCAACAGCAACCAAACAGATGCGAAATAGTGTGTTCGTTGTATCAAAGTCGGCTTCCCTGGGAGAAAATAAAGTCAATATGCGCCGCCGAATGAGACGCTCTATTATGTCTATATGATTATACCTAACTCC
>JBGAWU010000272.1:0-4248 GCA_044227425.1 Methyloglobulus sp. | reverse complement strand
GGTTACACAGGAAAAAAAATATACGACCCGGGTCACTAAAACAACCAACGACGAATTTGGCCAAATGGTGGATGTTTATAACGAAATGCTGGATGAAATCCATAGCCGGGATGAACTGCTCGAATGGCAGCGGAAGACCTTGGCGCTCCAGGTACAGGACCGGACATCTGAATTATCGACAAAAAACCTGGAACTCGAAAAAGTGGCGGCAGAAGCCTTATCTGCCAAAGAAGAAGCCGAAGCTGCAAATATCGCAAAATCTCAGTTTTTGGCGAATATGAGCCACGAAATCAGGACGCCGATGAACGCCGTCTTGGGGATGGCCGACTTTTTGTACCAAAGCGGATTAAAAGACGACCAACGCCGCTCAGTGGAAGTGATGAAACAATCATCGAAATTATTGCTTAGCGTAATAAACGATATTTTGGATTTCTCGAAAATAGAATCGGGCAAATTACCTCTGACTTTACAGCCTTTCAGTTGCCGGGATTTATTGAGCGACAGTTTCGAACTATTGCAACTCGAAGCGAATTCCAAAGGCTTGCGATACAAACTTAAAATTCTGACGGAATTGCCGGACACCTTGACCGGAGATCCGGTCCGGCTAAGCCAAATCCTCGTGAACTTATTAAGCAATGCCGTTAAATTTACCGCCCAAGGTGAAGTCAACTTGAATGTTTCATGCCGTCCTTCGACGGAACAAAAATTCCGTTTGTACTGCGAAGTGACGGATACCGGCATCGGCATCTCCCAGGACAAATTGAACCTAATTTTCAATGCGTTTTCCCAAGCCGATAATTCCATGACTCGAATTTATCGCGGCACCGGCCTTGGACTTGCCATAGCCAAACAACTAGTCCAACTTATGGGTGGACAGATAGGCGTTAACAGCCAGCCCGGCATCGGCTCAAGCTTTTGGTTTTGGGTAGAACTGGAGGAGTCAAATATACCGTTAAAGTCGCCGAAAAAAGCTGCCAATTACCGGTTTAAAGCCAAGATATTGGTTGCCGAGGATTATCCCGCGAATCAGCTTGTGGTACAACGTTTCCTCGAAGATTTAGGTTGTCAGGTGCATTTGGTCAATAATGGTTTTGAAGCGGTAAAAGCTTTGAAAAACCAGCGTTACGACCTTGTTTTTATGGATTGCCAAATGCCGGTAATGGATGGTTATGAAACGACTGCGGCAATCAGAAAGTTAGAACAGCAAATAGGTTCGTCCAGGCATGTCATCGTTGCACTGACAGCCCATGCGATTGCGGGTGAACGTGAAAAATGCCTGGCTTCAGGAATGGACGATTATTTAAGCAAGCCGATAAAGCGTGAACTCTTAACCGAAAACTTAGCTAATTGGCTAGGCTCAGGTGTATTGACCGTTGCGGATATTCCTTTGGATAAATCCGAGATGTCCGGTGAGACGGACAATCAGCTAACCGCAAAGCTTTGGAATGAAGAATTGACATTGCATAACCTGGATAATGACAGGGAAGTGCTGATAGACATGATCAATTCTTTTCTCGAAGAAATACCCGGACTGCTTACTAAATTAATCGACGCCTATAGCCAAAATGACTTTTTCGAACTGGCTAATGTCGCGCACGCCATTAAGGGTTGCGTCAGCTATTTTTATACGGATGAATTAACCGAATTGGCAGGTCGAGTTGAGCGCACCGCCCGTCACGGACAAACTGCAGAGTATCCAATACTGATCGACGATCTGGTAAACTGCGTCCATAACTTGATAGAAAGCCTACGGCAATATATTTCATCCGAGCATCGTTAATTGATGCCATCATTCGATACTTTGCCCCAGTAACCTTGGCTGTTAACGATGGATGGGCATAACGGGAGCCGGGTGGCGCATTGTATTATCGACGATAGCGCATCAGTGCGCAGTCCAAGCTTATAGGTCAGTACTGTAGTACCGCATAGTCCCACGACACAAGAGGCGCGTAATGCTTTATCCCCAGCAAAACCTTTTCCGAAATAAACTTGACCTGTCAGGCATATGGGATTTTCAGATTGATCCCGAGCAAACGGGCGAACGCTTAGGATGGCAAAACGGTTTAGCAGGAGCCTGCCCGATTGCCGTACCTGGGAGTTGGAACGAACAGTATGAAGCATTTTACAATTATCTCGGGCTCGCCTGGTACGTTAAAAAAACCTACGTCCCGGCGAGTTGGAAAGGACAGCGCGTATTTTTGCGGGTCGGTTCTGCTTGTTACTTTGCTACCGTTTATATAAACGGAGTCAAGGTCGGTACGCATGAAGGCGGGCATTTGCCTTTTGCTTTCGAGATTAGCGGCCATATCCGTTGGGAAACGAAAAATGTAATCGCCATCAGTGTCGAGAATGAACTAAAACCCGAACGTGTACCCTCGGGCAACATGGGTACGCCCCTGCTACCTGTCGCCAGCTTTCCGCATACGACCTATGACTTCTTTCCCTTTGCAGGAATCCATCGTCCGGTCATGTTGTACACCGTTCCGCAAATCTATATTGAAGAGGTCGCCGTTGTGACCGATATTAATGGGGTTGACGGCATGGTTAAAGTGACTGTCCGATTGAATACGACGGTTCCGCAGCAGGGCAGGGTGCAAATAACAGACAAAAATACCGAAATCGCCGCGGCCTTGGTTAATCGTCCAAAACGCGATTTTATGGTCTGACCGGATGCCCCATCTTTACGATTTGACCCTTCAAACCGATCATGACCACTACGCTTTGAAAGTGGGGATCCGCACGATTGCCGTTCAAGGCGGGCAAGTTTTGTTGAATGGAAATCCGGTGCAGATGAATGGTTTTGGTCGTCACGAGGATTTTATTGCCAGCGGCAAGGGCTTGAATCTGCCGCTCATAATCAAGGATTATCAATTAATGCGTTGGACGGGTGCCAACAGTTACCGTACTTCGCACTATCCTTACAGCGAAGAAGAAATGCAATTGGCGGACCGCGAAGGTTTTTTAATTATCAACGAAATACCGGCGGTCAGTTTGCAATTTGAAGACGATGACAACATTGCCAACCGTCAACACTTATGCCTGCAACAACTTGAAGAGTTAATTGACCGCGATAAGAATCACCCCAGCGTGGTGATGTGGAGCGTTGCCAACGAGCCGATGACACCCAGCCATAATGCCTCGACATTCGAAAAACAAAACGATCCCGCTGTTGCAAAAGGTAAACGATTTTTGGAGCAATTAATGGGGCGCGCCCGTCAGTTGGATCCTTCCCGCCTAGTGACGTTTGTGACATTGGGAGGAAGCCCCGAATCCTGGATGGAACAGTGCGATGTGCTTTGCATTAACCGCTACTGGGGCTGGTATGTTTTGGGAGGACAATTGGATGAGGCAATGGTCGCCCTGGAGCAAGAGCTCGATTCGCTCTGGGAAACTTGGCGTAAGCCCATCATCATGACGGAATTCGGTGCGGATACGCTAGCCGGGATGCATGGGCATCCCGATGTCATGTGGACTGAAGAATATCAGGCGGAGTGCTTGCGCCGACATCTCAGCGTCACGGGGCGCAAGGAGTACATCGCTGGGATGCAGGTGTGGAACTTTGCCGATTTTGCCGCTGTGCAGAGCATTATGCGGGTCGGTGGCATGAATATGAAAGGCGTATTTACCCGTATCCGCACTCCGAAAATGGCTGCTCACGTCTTACGTGAATTTTGGACGGAATGAATTACAAATAATATGGGATCATTTGCCGCCAATACTTACCGCTATGGGCGCGCCCATTCCACTGGTGCATCGCATGCCAGATACCTTTAAACCAGAGTAAATGGCTAAGATGGAGATTGTTGTCCAGGAATGGATCCTCTTTGCCGATAGCAAATACGATGTCCATATTGCGTAAATGCGCCAACCGCCAATCGCATTCGAGTTGAGGCAGAAAATGGGTCGGTGTGTGGTGATAGATGTTTTCGTCGTAGTAGCCGTCGAACAGATTGCGAAAGTCGTCAACAGCCAAGGTTAAATCATAACGGCCCGAAAAAGCACACAATTTTTGAAAGAGGTGGGGGTGGCGGAAGACGATATTGGCGGCATGGTAAGCACCCAGGCTGCAACCTTGGGCGATAGTGCAAGGGTGTGAATTCTTGCTTGCCATCAAGGGCATGACTTCATTGAGAATGTATTCCTCGAACTGGTAATGGCGTTGGATGCGGTCGGCAGGATGGCTCCATTGGCAGTAAAATGTTTCAGTATCGATGCTGTCCACACAATACACCTGAAGGTATCCTGCAT
>JBGAWU010000271.1:0-4255 GCA_044227425.1 Methyloglobulus sp. | reverse complement strand
ACCTGACAGACTGGCAGATTTCCCAGCTTTCACGGCATCCGGGACGGCCTTATACCCTGGATTATGTTGACCATATCTTTACCGAATTCCATGAGCTGCACGGCGACCGGGCGTATGCGGACGATCCTGCTATCGTCTGCGGCATGGCGCGGCTGGATAACCAGCCGGTCATGGTCATCGGTCATCAAAAAGGCCGCGATACCAAGCAAAAAATCTATAGAAATTTCGGAATGCCACGGCCTGAGGGCTACCGTAAAGCCCTGCGGATAATGAAAATGGCGGAGCGCTTCAAACTGCCGTTGATTTGCTTGATCGACACGCCGGGCGCCTATCCTGGTATCGGTGCGGAAGAACGCGGGCAAAGCGAAGCCATCGCCCGCAATTTGTTCGAGATGGCTAAATTGAAAACTCCGATTATCTGTGTTGTCACCGGCGAAGGCGGTTCCGGCGGTGCGCTGGCGATCGGTGTAGGCGACCGCTTGCTCATGCTGGAATACAGCACCTATTCGGTGATCTCACCTGAAGGTTGTGCGTCTATCTTGTGGAAAAGCGCCGATAAAGCCCAGCTAGCGGCGGAAGCCATGGGCATTACCTCTGACCGGATTCGGGAATTGGGCTTGCTGGATGAAGTCGTCCGCGAACCCTTAGGCGGTGCGCACCGGAATCCCCAGTTGATTGCCGAGACTTTAAAAGAAGCGTTGGTGCGCCATTTGACCTATTTGCAGCAGCAAACGATAGACGACTTGTTAGCGACGCGTTATCAGCGCTTGATGGGATTTGGGGCGTTCATTGAAGAAGCGGTTAAATAACGGTAGCCCGTATGAACCTTGCGGAATACGGGACATCGAAGCCACGAATGCCTGGATTTCGTTACACTCCATCCAGGCTACACACTTTGTCGATCCCGAATTCCGCTCCGCTTCGACCGGGCTACCTTGCTATTCTCATTTATACATCGCTTACAGCCCGTAGGTTGGGGTGAGCAACGAACCCCAACCACCAAGGCCAATTATTTGTTGGGGTTCACAAGCCCACTCCAACCTACAAGCCCTATTGGCCTTCGAAACAATTTTCATCGCCTACAGCGGTGGTATCGATTCCCATGTGTTGCTGCATTTGTGCGCAACTTACGGGCAACTTAAAACCAAACTAACCGCTGTGTATATCAATCATGGCTTGCAGAAAGAAGCGGAAGCTTGGGGTAAGCATTGTGAGTCTATTTGCAATAACCTTGGCGTCAGGTTTATGTCGATTGCGGTTAATGCCGCCGCCGAATCCGGCGAAAGCCCCGAAGAAGCGGCAAGAAATGCCCGTTACGCGGCATTGAAACCGTTGCTGGGTAAAAACGATGTGCTGTTGCTGGCACAGCATCGCGACGATCAACTGGAAACGGTGTTGCTGCAACTGTTTCGGGGTAGCGGGCTTAAAGGGCTATCAGGTATGCCGGAAACTATTCCTTTCGGTGCTGGTATCCTTATCAGGCCGTTGCTGGCGCATTCCAAGGCTGAAATTGTTAATTATGCCGGGCAGCATGCCTTGCAGTGGATCGAAGATCCCACGAACCGCCATGCCCGTTTCGACCGGAACTTTTTACGGAACGATATTATTCCGTTGTTGAAGCAACGGTGGTCGTCACTCGATAAAACCGTTTCCCGGTCGGCTCGGCATTGTGCAGAAGCACAAGCCATCATTGACGCTATGGCGGATGCGTTATTCGAAGATGTTTTCGATGTAGCCGAAAACACTTTGGTTTTAGACAAATTCAAAACCTGCTCAACATCCGAGCAATCCTTGGTTATCAGGCAATGGTTTGTCAGTTTGGGTCTCAAAATACCCAGTCAGGACGTGGTGCAGCGCATCGTCCGGCAAATCGTCATGGCAAGGGCGGATGCCGATCCGGTGCTATCGACGCAAAACCGTCAGATTCGGCGTTACCGGAACAGGCTTTACGCAGTCATGCCGGATGGTGGCAATGCCGCCGAAACGGTCATATGGCTGGTTTCGGATTCGATTTTGAAACTATCGGACAACAGGATTTACGAAATAGTCGCAGCGGAATGCGGTATTCCGCAGGCGCAATGGCAAAATGCCGAAGTTACCGTTAAGTTTCGTAGTGGCGGCGAATTGCTGTCAATATTGGGTCGTGAAGGCCATCATTCATTGAAGAATCTTTATCAAGAAGCCGGTATCCCGCCGTGGGAAAGAACAAAAACACCGTTAATATATTTGGACGGGCAATTGGCGGCAGTCGGCGAATACTGGATTGACGCAGGGTTTTACAGCACGAAGCCGGAACCCTGTTTTAAGGTTATCCGTCATAAAATATATCCAAAAGACAATGACGGCATAGTCGATGTCGTTTAAAATAAGCGGTTAACAAGTACATCAGCGATCAGCTGAAGTTTAACCCATTCTTACATGACCAAATATATTTTCATAACTGGCGGTGTTGTTTCATCGCTTGGCAAAGGCATTGCCGCGTCATCATTGGCTGCAATTTTGGAAGCCAGGGGATTGAAAGTCACCTTGACCAAGCTCGACCCGTATATCAATGTCGATCCGGGAACCATGAGCCCATTCCAGCATGGTGAAGTTTTTGTGACGGAAGACGGAGCGGAAACAGACCTGGATTTAGGCCATTACGAGCGCTTTCTCAAAACCACGCTGACCCGGAAAAATAGCTTTACGACCGGACAGGTGTATGACAGTGTGCTGCGGCGCGAACGTAAAGGCGAATATCTCGGCGCGACTGTGCAAGTGATTCCGCATATCACCGATGAAATCAAAAACCGCATCCGGCAAAGCGCGGACGACTGCACGGATGTAGGAGGTCGGGCAACGCAGGGAGCAGTTGCCGAAGGCGTGGATGTTGCTTTGATCGAGATCGGCGGCACGGTCGGTGATATCGAATCGTTGCCGTTTCTGGAAGCCATCCGGCAAATGCGGGTGGAGGAAGGCGCGGAACGTTCCATCTTTATTCATTTAACGCTGATTCCTTACATTCGATCCGCCGGCGAGATTAAAACCAAGCCGACGCAACACTCCGTAAAAGAACTGCGTTCCATCGGTATTCAGCCGGATATTCTGGTGTGCCGTTCGGAGCAGCCTATTCCCGACAGCGAACGGAGAAAGATTGCTTTATTTACCAACGTGGAGGAAAAAGCGGTTATTTCCGCAGTCGATGCCGATTCGATTTACCGGATTCCGTTATTGCTTCATGAACAGGGTTTGGATGAAATCGTCGTCAATAAACTCCGCCTAAGTGCGCCACCTGCCGATTTAAGCGAATGGCGGAAAGTAGTTGAAGCCTTAACTCATCCGACTTCCGAAGTGACGATCGCCATTGTCGGTAAATACGTCGATCATTCAGATGCTTATAAGTCCTTAAATGAGGCGCTGATTCACGCCGGTATATCGACGTTGAATAAAGTTAGAATCGAGTACATCGATTCCGAAACAATTGAGGACGAGGGCATCGCGAAACTCAAAAATGTCGATGCGATTCTGGTGCCGGGCGGTTTCGGCGAGCGCGGCGTGGAAGGTAAAATCGCTACGGTACGTTATGCCCGTGAGAATAAAATTCCTTATTTGGGTATATGCCTGGGAATGCAAGTTGCGGTTATCGAATTTGCCAGGGATGTTGCTGGTTTGGAAGGCGCGCACAGTACCGAATTCTTGCCGAAGTCACCGCATCCGGTCATTGGTTTGATTACCGAGTGGATGGACGATAATGGCCAGATAGAAATTCGTGACGAACAATCCGACTTGGGAGGTTCCATGCGTTTAGGCGGGCAACAATGTCGGTTAAAGTCGGATTCGCTGGCTTACCAGATGTACCAAAAAGACGTGATTACCGAACGCCACCGTCATCGTTACGAATTTAACAACCATTATTTTGAAAAGCTCGAGAAAGCTGGCTTAAAATTTTCCGGGAAATCCATCGACGGGCGATTGGTTGAAGTTATTGAAATACCAGACCACCCCTGGTTTTTGGCCTGTCAATTCCACCCCGAATTTACCTCCACGCCGAGAAAAGGCCATCCACTGTTTTCGGGATTTGTTGCGGCGGCAGCGAAACATAAGAAAGGAAATTAATTAATGAAATTATGCGGTTTTGAAGTTGGCTTGGATCAACCCTTTTTTTTAATTGCCGGACCTTGTGTGATCGAAAGCGAGCAATTGGCGCTGGACACGGCAGGTTATTTGAAAGAATTAACCGGTAAACTCAACATCAACTTTGTCTATAAGTCTTCTT
>JBGAWU010000270.1:0-4270 GCA_044227425.1 Methyloglobulus sp. | reverse complement strand
CCAGCACTGTTTTCGTCCCACCGATGTCGCCTGCCAAGATCATGTTTCAGCCTTTTTTTGTTGTGCGGTTTGTTTGCCGTTACCGAGCAAATAGATTAATGCATCCAGAAAATAACCCGCCATTTTATGCGGCGGTAAATGGTAAAAAAACTGCCAGGCTTGCGCCTCTTCGTTTACGTAGTTCTTTTCGGACTTTGGATTGGCCTTTAACCATGACAGTTTTACTGCTTGCTCGATCAACGAATCGGTCGATAAGGTATCGTCTATCCGTAAATCGGCATTATCCCTAAATAATCTCGCAATTGCCAATAAGACTTCGACCGTCAATTGCCGGTGGATGGCCGATTGAATTTTGTTAAGCAAATGGTTGACGTGCAGCTTGAAACTTTGTTCGCCTGCCGTCATTTGGGCAAGCAAGGTGGCGCTGTCTATCCGGCGTTTGCTGTTAAACTTATCGCCGATCACCAAGCCCTGACATTGATGGAGTATCGTCCAGACGCTGGCGAAAAATGCATCGTTATCCCTGCCGATACTGCCCCGTAACTCGCGCCACTGGCACCAATTCTCCGCCCCGCCCCGGTCATTGGTAAACATGGCTTTGATAAAACCCGCCTTGTTTAACAACCGGAAATTCCCGGTAAATCTTAGCATCTTCAGCAACCCGGATTCATTTTCAATATCGCCGAAATCCTGCATCGTTTCATACACTTTGTTGGAAAGCTGATAAGGCGATAACGACATGATGGCATTGAAAGCTTGATCGATAGTGTGATCCGGCTGAGTGTTGTTTAATTCGCGTAATTGTCTTGCGACGATTAATTGCAAGATATGTCCCACCCTCACCGTATACATGCCGGCAAACAACTCGGGCTTCGATTTGATCAACATACCGAGATAAAGGATTAATTCCTGGATGATAATCTGCTCGTTGCCGTCGTAGCTATTGAAAGTACGAATAGTATGGAGGATTTCCGAAGAATCGGACGGTCTTGTCAATGTGGATTTGCCACTGTAAATAAAACCGACCGATAAGGCATGTTGCCTGACCAGTATTTCAGTGGCCGCCTGTTCCAGGTTGATATCGTATTTACCCAATAGCCCGGCACATCGCCGCACCACATACCACAAATGCTGATTCCCGGCCCGTTCATAAACTTCATCCAGTAAATCCCGCACCGTTGCCGCTATACTCGTCAAGTCGATAAGATCCGGGCTAAAATCTAATCCGTGCCTTCCGTTTAGCAGGCTTAAAATTTCAAGTTGCGCATACAGGTTAGTGTTTATCCTTAACTCATCGAGCAAAACGTCATCCGGGCTGATGTCCCATTCCGTTATTTGCTGTGTAGCTATCGGGGCGGACGTGGATACGCCTGCTGCTTCGGGCAGCACATCGACAAAAGGTCGTTCCGCTTCCTCCCAGGAGGCAGCAGAGAATTTAAAATCATGGAGATAATCAATTTTTTCATAACTGGCGATGTCCGCAAAATACGACAGCGTCCCCAAGTTCACCGGTACGCCGTCAACCAATCCGCTTTGCAACTCTTTTATGAAATTTAATAATATTTCACGGTTTTGTTGGCCCAACATATTCTGCTTGATGGACATCACCACCAATGGGTTGCCATTGTTATGCCAATGCTTATGGATGTATGAAAACTCAAGCCGTAACCGCTGCATTAACAAACGGTTGTCCAATGCCAAATAAAAACCTTTTTGATTAAGGCATTGCGGTAAAAACACCAGTTTTTCGCCCGACAGCACATATACTTTGGAAGTTGCCAATGTCCTCAACTGACGAAAAGGACGTCCTGTCAGCCCCATACGGTCATTCCTGCCAACCTGGGTATAAGCGGCCGATAGCTCTATCGCCTCCCTGACCTGGATGGGGACAATTTCGGGTAGCGTTTGGGAATCGATACCGTCAGTCAATAAGATTTCTTGCACTGTTTCATCCTGTGCCAAAAGCGCGACCTGCAGCGTACACGATTTCTGCTTTGACAGTTTATGCCTGCCGAGCGGATCAATCGCATCAATAGCCAACAAACCGTCTTGAATGAGACATCCCAAAATATAAAGGCTTTGCGCCCAAACCAAGGGAATATTTTCGTTAGGAAGCCGAGTTTGGCTGTGCGGATTCACTTTTTCTTGTTTAATCGATTCATTCGGAACCCAGTAGAGTTCCGGCAGCAGTAATCGGCCAGCTTTTTCTACCAATAAACTTTCAAGCTTGGCGTGATAATCAGCCGCCTTCCCAACTTCATCTCGAAACAGGTTGTTTAAAAGCTGATAAGTGAAAAACAACGGCCATTCACACTCTATATCTTTGAATTTTTTTAGCTCATGCGGTTCATAATAAAGCCGAAGGCTATCTTCCAGGGCGGTTTGGTGGCCGTCGAGCAAGAATCGTTTGCAACCATAACGCCCTTCAAGTTTTTCCAGCAGCGCCTTTTCGGTTTTCTGGCAGATAGCTTGATTATCGACAGCAAACGCGGGAAATCCCGTAATGCTTAACAGCGCCGAATCAGTTTCCTTGGAAATAGACTCCCTTGGCAACAACGACTCCAGCGTGATACGGCTACGGGCAATATCATCGCTAACAACATGGACAACGGCTGCTTGCCCTCCGTCCTTACCGAATAAATTAAACCCACTAAGCGCTTCCAACGCTGCTTTCGCCATCCCGACCGAACTGGCGTTGAGTTCTGCGACCCCGTGATTGCTCTTGTTGCCGCGTTCCCAAATACCGTAATCGGGAATGCGGTAAGTCCGGCTGATATAGTGCACCAGATTCTGCACGAAATTGACTTCGTCGATGGTGAACACAATGCGTAATCCAGATGCAGTCATTTGTGCCAGCATCAACAAAAATAAAGATGTCGCATCCAGTTGCAAATGCCCCCATTCATAATCCCCAACCACGCATCCACCGGTCCGGGTATCGTATTTAGCGTGCAAGGCATCGACCGGATTTTGCGATTGCTTAAATTTTTCAACCTTGGGCGATTGCCGCATCATGGCGGTCAACAGACCGCGCATCAACTTAACAACGCTTTGCTCCAGCAGGTAAGCGCGCCCGGACTTATCGTCGGCGCCGCGGTAAGCTAAAGCCAACCCCCAAGCGGCAAGGATGCTGTAAACATTATCCCTGACCCACGCATCGGTATAATTGCCGTGTACGTTAACTGCAGTACTGGCCGGCAATAAACCACTGATCCAATCCTGTTTATTCAGGATGATGTCCTGAACCTGCTGGAAGTAAACATCCAGCCTATGTTGGTTGTGTGAATGATTTTCGTTCATGTCGTGATTTACCGGTATTTTTTATCAAACCATTAGGCTATTAGATAAATAAAAGCAAAAATTGCGCCAGCATTATCAGAACGACTATTTAAGCTCCGTACAACCCCGCGTTAACGGATGAAATTGGCGCAAAAACGACTATTTCTTGAAGTTAAATTCAGAATTTTGAGTTCTAAATCACCCACCAATTTTTTTGAATATGGTATGGTGGTGGAAAATCGGCATTGTCGGATACATTTTTTAATACTGCCTAAATACCTAATTCCACTATCGCATATAAGGGACCGTTACTGGTTAATAGCTAAAACACAATATGGAATGCTTTGTGCTTATTTATTGTATGACGCTAAACAAATCGATTTGATCGATACAAAAACCCAGATAATCAGGACAATGTTATGACTATTCGTGTGGCAATCCGTCACAAAACAAACTACAACTTCGATAGGCTGGTTTCACTTTCGCCGCATGTATTCCGTTTACGTCCGGCGGTACACAGCAGGACACCTATCAAAGCGTATACCTTGCGTATTGAGCCGAAAAATAATTTCATCAATTGGCAGCAAGATCCTTTCGGCAACATTCTTGCGCGCGTGGTTTTTCCAGAAAAGTGCCGAAAACTTAGCGTTGAGGTTGAAGTTATCGCTGATATGACGGTGCTTAATCCCTTTGATTTTTTTGTCGAAGAGCATGCTGAAAAATATCCCTTTACCTACGATTCATTGACGCTCAAAGAATTGCAACCCTATCTGGAAATCACCGAAAAAGGCTCCTTGCTGTTAGCCTGGCTAAAAGCTTTCGATATCACCAAACGCAACATCACGGATTTTCTGGTCGATATCAACCGTAAAGTGTTCGAATCGATCAGCTATAACATCCGCATGGAAGTGGGTATACAAAGCTGCGAAGAAACGTTGGAAAAACGCAGTGGTTCCTGCCGGGATTCGGCGTGGCTTTTGGTGCAGATCCT
>JBGAWU010000026.1:0-12228 GCA_044227425.1 Methyloglobulus sp. | reverse complement strand
GGTCGCCGCCTGGACTTGGGGCGCGTATCTCGGTGCGGAAAATATGGAAAAGGGCATCCGTATCCGTACCTCGTCTTATACCCGCAACCACGTCAATAGCACAATGTGCAAGGCCAAAGCGAACGGCAATTACATTAATTCCATCCTGGCCCTGCAGGAAGCGTTATCGACCGGTTATGACGAAGCTCTGTTATTGGATCATGAAGGCTTTTGCGCGGAAGGCAGCGGCGAAAACCTGTTTATCGTCCGCAACGGCAAGATTTATACTCCGGAAACCACATCGGCACTGGAAGGCATTACCCGTGATACGCTGATGACGATAGCAGCCGAGCAAGGCTTGCCGGTAACGGTTAAACGGATCACCCGCGATGAAGTATATGTTGCGGACGAAGCCTTCTTTACCGGCTCCGCCGCCGAAGTTACGCCTATCCGCGAATACGACGGACGGAAAATCGGCAATGGCGGTCGCGGCCCCATCACCGAAAAATTGCAAGCGCTGTATTTCGATTATGTCCAAGGTCGGCGCGCGGATCATGCCGAGTGGTTAACCTACGTCAATTAACGGCTTGAATAATCCGGCAAAAATTTTGATTGTCGGACCTTCTTGGGTCGGGGACATGGTGATGGCGCAAAGCCTGTTCATGTCCCTTAAATCAGAAAACCCCGATTGCCGGATTGATGTCCTGGCTCCCGCATGGTCGCTGCCGCTTTTAGAGCGTATGCCGGAAGTGGCGAAAGGCATCGCCATACCCTTGAAACACGGCGAGTTTTCGATAATGACCCGTTACCGTTTGGGAAAACAGCTTCGTTCAGAACGCTACAGCCACTCGATTGTATTACCCAATTCCTGGAAATCGGCACTGATTCCATTTTTTGCCGGAATTCCAAAGCGCACGGGATTTCTCGGCGAATGCCGCTGGGGCTTGTTAAACGATGCCAGACGGCTAGATAAACAAACCTTAACGATGACTGTGCAGCGATTCGTTGCACTAGGTTTCCCGCCAACAGAGAAACAACCGCCAAAGTTTAAACAACCCGCCATTCCCGCCAACAAAACGGGGCAAAATAGCGTTATCGAAAAATTCAATTTATCGCTAAACTCAAAAATCCTTGCCTTATGCCCCGGTGCTGAATTTGGGCCATCAAAACGCTGGCCGGCTGAGTATTTTGCCGAAGTCGCCCGAATTAAAATAGAACAAGGATGGCAGGTATGGTTGTTAGGCTCTGAAAAAGACAAAGACCCGACGGCAACCATAACAAAGCTGACAAATGGCCGATGCCGGGACTTTGTCGGCCAAACCAGTTTAATTGAAGCGATAGACCTGATGTCGTTAACACACACCGTCGTAGCCAACGATTCGGGACTCATGCATTTAGCGGCTGCGCTGGATAAAAAAGTGATTGCGGTTTACGGCTCGACCCCGCCGGAATTTGCGCCGCCGTTGTGCCATACCGCTAAATCGGTTTCGCTTAACCTGTCTTGTTCCCCTTGCCGGAAACGCGTTTGCCCCTTGTACCCTGCCGGACACCCGAATCACACTCAATGCCTGACCGGAATAATGCCTGCACAAATTCTGGAACTCATCGGCGATTAACCAATCCATGCGCATAGCTATCGTAAAACTGTCGGCCTTGGGTGATATTGTCCACGCCATGGTCGGCCTACAATTTATCAAACAACACTGTCCCGGCGTACAAATCGACTGGATTGTTGAAGACCGGTTTGCGGGGGTTTTACAACATAACCCGGATATTTCACGGATTCTGACTGTCGACCTGAAAGGCTTAAAAAAAAATATATTCGGTGTTTTCAAAGAAATAAAAAAAGTCCGCCGATATGCTGATAACCGGTACGATTTAGTAATCGATGCACAAGGATTGGTCAAATCCGCCATTACCGCACGGCTTTTGGGATCGAAAACTGCGGGATTCAATAAAAATTCCATCCGTGAAAAAACCGCAGCCTGGTTTTACGATGAACAAATCGACTGCGCTTATCACGAAAACACCATCGACCGTAATATGATGGCATTCTCCAAGCCTTTGAATATTAATATTTCAAGCAAGGATATCCATCAGAAAAAACCTTTTTTATTTTTTCAAAATACCAACCAGACACTCGACGGTTTTTTCCCAAAAAACAGCAAAACAGTGGTTATGGTTATCGGTTCAACTTGGGAAAGCCGCAATTTTCCGGCTGAAAAATTTGTGAAAATCGCACAAGCCTTGCAAACAAACTGTCTTGTTTCGTGGGGTAATACACAAGAAAAGGCCAAAGCGGAATGGATGGCAAAACAATGTGCTAGTATTAAGGTATTGCCCAAGATGACCATGAATGATTTGAAATCCGTTATTGGTCGCGCCGACCTGGTCATCGGCAACGATACCGGCCCGACCCACATGGCGTGGGCGTTGAATCGGCCGTCGATTACGATTTTCGGCCCCACGCCCGTGAGCAGGGTTTACCAAACGGATATAAACAAAGTGATAAAATCGCATTCCACGGTTAATCCTTACAAGCTTGACAAGGAAGATTTTTCAATCAGGGATATTGACGAACACACCATCATTGAACAGGCAAAACGCCTTCTAAAATAACCCTGTACTACCGATTCGCAATAATTAACACCGAGGCACCATGATACAACAAGCTGAACCTTATCAGGCCTTACTCGGCATTCTCAAACAACGGGATAAAGTATCCATCTCTGAACTTAAAAAAGTCGAGCGGGTGAAAAAAACGTCAGTTGCCGAAAGTTTGCCCCAATTATTGGTTAAGCTCGGCTTGTGCTCGGAAGTCGATGTTGCCGACGCCTTTGTCGAATCTGGCCAGTATGAAAAAATAAAGCCGGAACAATATCCTTTGGAAATGCAATTGCCTGAAAACGTGTCGTTACGTTTCCTCAAGCAATACCATGTCATCGGCTTAAGCAGCGACGAACAATCGATTTCCATTGCCATGATGGATCCGGAGGATGAATTCGTCATCGATGCGTTGAAGCTTGTTACCGGTAAAGACATCATCCCGAAAGTGGGCTTATTGTCCGAAATAGATGCCGCCCTGGAAGTACAGTACGGCGAAGGCCGGACAGCCATGGAAAAAACGATTGATGACCTGAATGTGGACGACATTGGTGAAGAAGACCTGGAACACTTAAAAGACCTTGCGAGTGAAGCGCCGGTCATCAAGATGGTCAACCTGATTATGCAGCGGGCTATTGAAACCCGCGCCTCGGATATCCATATCGAACCGTTCGAGCAGACGTTAAAAGTCAGGCTACGCGTTGACGGCGTACTCAAGGAAATCGACGCGCCATCGGTTAAATCGACCGCCGCCGTTATTTCCCGTATCAAAATCATGGCGAAGCTGAATATCGCCGAACGAAGGTTGCCGCAGGACGGCCGGATCAAAGTCCAAATGCTGGGCAAAGAGCTGGATTTACGGGTCAGCACCATTCCGACCATGTACGGCGAGAGCGTCGTTATCCGTCTGCTTGACAAAGAGAATACCGTATTCGACTTTGCGGCCTTAGGTTTTGAAGGCAGGCATTTAGATCAATTCCTTGATGTACTAGCGATGCCGCACGGCATTATCCTGATTACCGGCCCGACCGGTAGCGGTAAATCAACCTCCATGTATGCCGCGCTCAAAGTGCTGAACACTTCGGAACGAAAAATCATTACCGTTGAAGATCCGGTGGAATATCAAATGGACGGCATCAACCAGATCCAGGCTAAACCACAGATCGGATTGACGTTTGCCTCCGCTTTACGTTCCATCGTCCGACAAGACCCCGATGTCATTATGATCGGAGAAATGCGCGACCTGGAAACCGCGCGTATCGCGGTACAATCTGCCCTCACCGGCCACTTGGTGCTGTCCACCCTGCACACCAACGATGCCGCAGGCGGTGTTACCCGTCTGCTGGATATGGGATTGGAAGAATATCTTCTGACTTCCACCGTCAACGGCATCCTGGCACAGCGGCTGGTACGGAAATTGTGCGAGGACTGTAAAAAACCGTATATCGCGCCGCCCGAAGTAATCAACGAACTTCGTTTGCGCCGTTTTGTCCCGGAAGGCAACATTACCTTATATAAACCGGTCGGCTGTTCGTCTTGCCGGGATATGGGTTACCGAGGGCGTATGGCAATTATCGAATTTCTGGAAATGACCGATCCCTTGCGGAAATTAATCATGGCGCATGAGGAAGCGGGGGCGATCCAAAAACTGGCGATTGAAGAAGGCATGACGACGATGTTCGAAAACGGCATTATCCGTGCCTTGAAAGGCACGACCACGATTGAGGAAGTCATGCGCGTTACTTCGGAAGCTTAACCGGAAAAACAATGCCCCTGTTCAAATACAAAGCAATCAACAGTTTCGGCGAGACCGAAGAAGCCATACGGGACGCCAGCGACGAAAAAACGTTGATTTCTTCCCTGCAATCGGAAGGTTATATCCCAATTAGCGTCACTCTGGCATCTGGTCGGTCGTTTTTAGGTCTCAGTCTCGGCGGCAGCCAGAAAAAAATTTCCCAAAAAGACATCGGCCTGTTTACCAGCGAGCTGGCAACCTTGCTGGAATCGGGCTTGCCATTGGACAAGTCGTTGTCGGTGCTGATCGATTTGACCGACGATAATGAGCGCCTGAGCAAAATGATCGGCAAAGTCCTTGAGAAAGTCAAAGGCGGCTCATCGCTCGCGGACGCATTGGAAAAACAGACGGGTATTTTTACCAAGTTTTATTTAAACATGCTCCGCGCGGGCGAAGCGGGCGGTAATTTAGGCGAGGTGCTGACGCGCTTGGCCGAATACCTGGAGCGGTCGCGCGAATTGAAGGAAACCGTCAGCACGGCACTGATCTATCCGGCGATACTGCTAGTGATGTCGTTGGCTTCGTTGTTTGTGATGCTGACGTTTGTGGTGCCCCAATTCACCGAAATGTTCGAAAGCGCCGGTAAAGAACTGCCAGTCTCAACCCAGATTGTCGTCGCATTGGCGGAATGGTTGCAGAAATACTGGTGGGTACTAATTGGCGCCGTCCTCTTCCTCTCAAGTTATATGAAGTTCCAGATGGCCGATCCGGTACGCAAAAAAGTATGGGACCGCCTGTTTTTGAAGCTGCCCTTGGTCGGTAACATCGTCCTGAACAAAGAAACTGCAAATATTAGCCGTACCTTGGGAACTTTATTGGGCAACGGCGTTTCCATACTGTCTGCCATGACGATCGTGAGGGAAACCGTCGATAACCTGGTGCTGGCCGATGCGATTCAAGAGTCTGAGGAACAATTGAAACAGGGTAAGCACCTGTACGACGCCTTGCATGATAAAAAGATTTTCCCCAAAATGGCGATGCAAATGGTCAAAATGGGCGAAGAAACCGGACGTTTGGAAGAAATGCTGCTTCGTGTCGCAACGATGTACGACAAGCAGCTTCGGACATCCATTGCGCGCTTGCTGGCCCTGCTCGAACCCGCGTTGATTATCACGCTGGGGCTAATGATCGCCGGCATTATCGTCTCCATTTTGCTGGCAATATTGAGTGTAAATGACTTAGCTTTTTAACGGAATATAATGATGAAACAACAAAACACACGTAGACAGGCCGGTTTTACTTTATTGGAATTGCTGGTTGTATTGGGCATTATCGCCATGTTGGCCGGATTGGTAGGGCCGCAAGTCATGAAACACATGGGTGAATCCAAAGTCAAAGCCGCCAAGGTGCAAGTCGAAGATCTCGCCCAAACCCTGGATATGTATAAGCTTGATGTCGGTAGCTATCCAACGTCCGAACAAGGGCTGAATGCCTTAATAGAAAATCCGGGCGACATCCAGCGCTGGAACGGACCGTATTTACGGAAATCCAAAGTGCCGCTCGACCCTTGGAATAACGAATACCACTATACTTCACCCGGCGAACACGGCAAGTTCGACATCAGCTCCTACGGCGCCGACGGTAAAGAAGGCGGCGAAGGCGAAGATAAAGACCTCAACAGTTGGGAATAATTACGTCGTTCTTCACGAATACGACCCGCTTAACAAGAACAAGAAGTGATGATGTGTTTTCCGAATTCCTTCGGGTTCTTGCGGTCATGCAGTTTTCCAGCCCTGCCCGTCCAACGCACGGGCCTGGTTCCGGAAGTGAATAAGACAAATGGCGATTGCGGACCAGGCGAAAAACAGACGCTTAGCTTAACTGCCTTTCCCAACTCAGCCAGGACCAACCCCCAAAGTGGCTTTACCATTCTGGAGTTACTGCTCGTACTGTTTGTCGTCATCTTGGGGTTCGGCGTTATTGGCCTGAATATATCGTCAGGAAGCGATGCCGCAAGCCATCAATCCGCAGCGAGGGATCTCGTTTCCGCCTTGCGGTTCGCCAAAGGCCAAGCGTTGATCGGCCATGAAGAAACCACCGTGGCGATCGACCTGAACGAAAATACTTATACCGTGAGTGACCGCGATAAAGTGTTCAACATCGACGAAAACATTGCAGTTACCGTCGTCACCGCACAGGAAGAACTAACAGGGGAAGGCGTAGCCAGCATTCGCTTCTTCCCCGATGGTTCATCGACGGGTGGACGGATAAAACTGGAACGGAACGGGGCGATTTGGCAAATCGACATCAACTGGCTGACTGGACAGATCGAACTTGAAAATAAGTAAGTTAAATCGGGATTCAGGGTTTTCGCTTTTAGAAATACTCATTGCTTTTTCCATTCTGTCCTTATCCATAGGCATACTGCTTAACATTTTTTCCGGCGGCGTTAACACTGCGATGATGTCCGAAGACTATACGGTTGCCGTGCAGATAGCCGAGTCCCTCATCGCAAAAACAGGCTCCGAAATCCCTCTCAAAGACACTCAAAGCTCGGGCGTCGAGAACGAAAAATACCGCTGGTCCTTGGATATCAGACCTTTTACTATTATTAATGAAAGTTTTGACCCAAAAAATGCAACGGCAGAACTGTACAAGGTCAGCGCTACCGTGGAATGGGGCGACGACGAAAACGGAAGCGATAATCGCCAATTCCAGATTGCGACCCTAAAACTGGCTTCGAAAAAAAATGCTGCCCCGCAAAACTAACGCCGGTTTTACGTTAATAGAAGTACTGATTGCGATGACGCTGCTCGGCATCATGGTCGTACTACTGTTCAGCAGCATGAGGATTTGCGCGGAAAGCTGGCAGAAAGGCGAAGATAAAATTGCCCATGTCAACGATACTGCCGTGGTTTATCAGTTTTTTCAGAATCACCTTACCACGGCAAAACCGTTGTGGGACGATTTTACCGATAAAGGTAGCCGAACCTTCTCTTTCCAGGGTAAACACGAAGAAATCCAGTTTGTCTCCTCGTTCCCGGCCAGCGCCAAAAAAACAGGATTGCAGTTGTTTTCATTAAAGCTGATGAAAGACAAAGAAGGCCAGTATATCCAAGTATCCATCACCCCGTTTTTTCCGTCGGCTGAAGGTGAAGAATGGCGAAATGAAGAAGTGGTCCTGCTAAACCATGTCAGCAGTTTTTCGCTGAGTTATTTCGGTTCCGACGATGTACAAGGTGAAGGCTATTGGCAGGAAGTGTGGCAACAGGAATCGCAACCGAAATTAGTCAAAGTAAAAATCGAACGCGAAGACGGCAGTTACTGGCCGGAAATGATTTTCGCCCTCAAATTTACAAGCCCCCCTCAAGATTCGAACGGACAAGGCCAACTGATCGATGACCCGTTGCAATCGGAAGACCAGTTTTCTCCAGATAATCCGTTTCAACAATGATCGAGTAATGCATAAGCCACCCAAACATCGACCTTCGGTTAGGAAATCGCTCCATTCTGTTGTAAAATCAGAAAAAAATGGTTTTGCTTTAGTGCTTGTGCTATGGGTATTGAGCCTTTTGACCATTATGGCCGGCAGTTTTGCCTTGACCATGCGGCGGGAATCGACCATTACCGCAGGAATCAAAGACAATGCGGCAGCGGCAGCGGCAGCGGAAGCCGGTATCGCCTACGCAGAGATGATGTTGCTGCAAACCGACCAAAATAAGCGATGGCGGTCGGAAGGAGACATTTATCAGGTCAATTTCGGCGACAACCAAGTCCGGCTACGGCTCATTTCCGAGACTGGGAAAATAGATATTAATAAAGCTAATGTCACATCACTGCAAAGCCTGATGGCGCAAGCGCCTATCGATGAAGACCAGCAAACTAAAATTATTGGGGCCATCATGGATTGGCGCGATCCGGACGATTTGCTCAATCTCGACGGCGCCGAAAAAAAAGAATACCGGAAAGCCGGTTTGAAATACCAACCCCGAAACAAACCTTTTCAGACGGTGGAAGAATTACAGATGGTGCTGGGCATGGACGAGATGCTGTATAACTGGCTGGAACCGGTTATCACCGTTTATTCGCGGCAACCACAGGTTAACCTTAAACAGGCGGGAGCCAATGTTTTAAGACTCATACCGGGATTGGATGCAAGCTTGATAGATAGTTTTGTTAAGACTAGACTTGAAAATGCACAAACCGACCAACCCGCGCCAGAATTCCCAACGACCCTCATAAAAACGCCGGGCGGCGGTGGCGGCGCAATGGGAACAGTAACTATCGTTTCCGAGGCTAGAATGCAGGATGGAACCAGCGCGGTCATTAGCGCGACTGTTGCCAAATCGGGCGGCAATCAAGCACTGGAAGCCGACCCCACCGCCCAAACCGAGCCCTATAAAATCTTAAGATGGCGACGTAATCCAACGAACGAAGAACCCTTGTTCAGTGATGAAATGAGTGAATTACTAATAAAAGAATATGCCGAACCTGAACTCAGCAATTGACCTGGATTACAAAAAATTCCTTCGTTGGTGGAAGCGGGAACTTGTTTTTCTCATCCCGGACAAGGTTAAGCAACTTGTTGTCGATCAGCATGGCACCCTTATCGCCCGGCCTGATGACAACCAATTCGCGTTAAGCTTTTGGTTTGAAGGCCGCGAGGAAGTGCTTGGCAAATTCGACCGCGACGACTTAGGGATCGCCAAATTCAAGGAAATGGTTGCCTCCGACGAACGTTTTGCCAAAGCCGACCTGATTTTTCGCTTAACCCGTAAACACGCACTGCAAAAAGAGTTATCCCTGCCCGCCGCCGCCAAAGACAACCTGTACCAGGTCGTCACCTATGAACTGTCCCGGTTTTCGCCGTTCAGTGCAGACCAGGCGTATTATGCCGTCAAAATCCTGGACGTGGTCAATGAACCTGGGCAAATCAGGGTTATGCTGATATTGACTTCAAAAGAGGTGCTTGACGGCTTTTACAGGGACATCAAGGCATTCGACATGATCCCGAAATATGTGGATTACGAGGGAGCGCCGAACGACCTGGAACAAGGGGATGAAGATTACAACTTATTGCCGGAAGAATTACGTGAAAAATCAGACAAAACTGCGCAATTAGTCCATGCTTCCCTGACCGTTTTAGTCATCCTTCTGTTCATAACCGCCCTGGCTTTACCGGTTTGGTTTGAATACCGGTCAGTCAACCAACTGCAAACCAAAATCGACAGCATCGAAAAAGAAGCAAAAAACATTAAGGCGTTACAAGGCGAAGTCGATGCCTTGGTTGACGAGACTAAACTACTCATCGAGAAAAAGACCGAAAAGCCGCCCGTTGTCGCCATTCTTGACACGCTCAGCCAGCTTATCAAGGACGACACTTGGTTGGCTTATGCCCAGTACGCCAGCGGCCAACTGCAAATCCAGGGCGAATCGCCGGCAGCGTCCACCCTGATTTCGGTACTGGAAGCCTCCGACATCTTTGCCAACGCCAAATTCGTCTCGCCGGTGACGCGCGACAATGTCAGCAAACAGGAACGGTTCCAGATTACCGTCGATGTCACCAAGGTCGATGTCCCCAAGGCCGGAGATAACAATGGAACTCACTGATAACCCTAAAGCCCAGCGTTGGCTGGCGGTCGGCCTTCTCGTTTTTGTCGTCCTGCTCTTCGTGCTGGCGCTTGTCGTCCCTATTATCAGTAAAGGGTTGGAACTGAACGAAACCAAAGAAAATTTGGCGTTTACCTTAAAAAAATACGAACGGATCTTGGCGGAAAAAGATTCTGTTGTGGCCAATATCGAAGCGATCAAGCAGCAACATCAAAACCAAGGCTATTTCAACAACCAAGGCACGAGCGCCCTGGCATCGGCGCAAATGCAGGAGTTCATCAAACAAGCCATCGTGCAGGCGGGCGGACAATTAAGCAGTACCCAGGTGCTTCCGCCTAATAACAAAGATAGCTTCAACCGCATTACGGTCAGCGTCAGAATGACCGGAAACATCGAAGTCTTACGGGCAGTGCTGTACAAACTGGAAACCGCAACACCGCTTATCGTCATCGACCAACTGGATATCAGGCCGATGCGGAGTGTGCGCAACCGGATTACCCGCCAAATTGAACCCAGCAACGGGCTGAACATTAACTTTCAAGCCATCGGTTTTATGAGGGCGCAAGCGCAATGAACCTAAAGCTAATCAAATTTCTTTCCGCGGTTTGTGCAGGTTTATGTTTCATAATCATTTGCGAATGGCTCTATGCGATCTATGCCCAAAAGCATCTATTATCTTCAATTGAAGCATCCGATAACAAAAAACACTCGGCGTTCGATTTGCCTACGGTCAAACTCAACGAAAAACCCGAAGCCAGTTACGAGCAATTGGTCACCCGCCCTTTGTTTATTTCAGGAAGAAGGCCGGTAGCAGAAACGACAGCGACCGATGCAAAGCCTGCTGTTGTTGCTAACCAACCGTTCAGTTGGTCATTGAATGGCGTATACACGAAAAAAAATGGCCTTTATGCGTTATTTAGCAGGACAGCGTCCAAGGTGCCCAAGGATAATTTTCGTAAAGTTACCAAGGGTAACGATATCGACGGCTGGAAACTGACAGGCATTGAGAAGGATAAAGTCATCCTTAGCCAAGGCGATGAGAAAAAAGAATTGCCGTTACGTAAGCCCAAACCCAAGACAGCACCGGCTATCGGCGAAAACCCCACGCTCGGCCAGCCCGTCCCTGGGCAGTTTCCGGGACAACCGCCGCAACCCGTAATTCCAGGGCAACAACAACCCGTGCCTACGCCAGACCAAATGCCGGTGCCGATTCCCGAACCGACTCCCGAGGAAACCGAGCCTGTACTTGAACCCGAACTGATCCCCGATGAATCTAGTGAAACTTATTTCGAGAATAACGAGAATGAACAATTCCAGTAAGCTTATCAAGCCTATCTGTCTAATCGCGTTGACGCTAACGCTTTCAAGCTGCGAGTTATTGCCGCCAAAACGGGGAGCGAAAATACCGTTAACGCCCGTATTGAAGGAACAACCGGACAGCAGCCTGGAAAACAGCGTCGCCTTTCAAGAGCTGCAAAATAAAACGCCGGGCAACGAAGCCTTAAAATCCAAGATTGAAATGTACCCCGCAAGGGACCGGTTCAGCCCCAGGACAGAAACCCACAGGCGCACCAAAACCGGTGGGCCGGGTACCTACAGCCTGAATTTCGATGATGCCGACTTGGGCGAAGTTGCAAAAGTCATCTTGAGCGACATTCTGGGGCAAAACTATGTGCTTAGCCCTAAAGTGACTGGCAAAGTCACCCTTAACACGACAGAACCGCTAACCAAAGAGGAATTGTTGCCGACGTTGGAAATGGTACTGGGCATGAATAACGCCGCCCTGGTCAAAGACGGCAAGATTTACCATATCGAACCCAAAACCGAAGCCTTGTTCACCTCTACGATTGCGGGAAGCAGCACCGGTTTTCAAACCCGGGTCGTCCCCATCCGCTACGTCGCCGCCCAGGAAATTGCGGACATCCTAAAACCGCTCGTACATGACAAAACCATCCTCAACGTAGACAGCACCCGGAATACCCTGACCCTATCAGGTACGGCGGATGAACTGGCGCGGGTGATGGACATGGTCGATACCTTCGACATCGACATGTTGAAAGGACGATCTTTTGCCTTATTCCCGCTGAACCACGTTGAACCCGATCAAGTCATCGATGAGTTGGAAACCGTTTTTAACTCCTCGTCCGGCAAGGATGCAAACGAGTTTTTCAGCTTTTTGCCGATTGAACGGATGAACGCCGTCCTCGCCATTACCCAGCAAGCCAGTTATCTCAAGGATGTCGAAAACTGGATCTACCGGCTGGACAGGGCAAACATCGAATCCGGCGGCGGCATTAATG
>JBGAWU010000269.1:0-4273 GCA_044227425.1 Methyloglobulus sp. | reverse complement strand
CGGTTGCAACACCACTGCATCGGCGGCGGTGGCAAAGCTGTCAGCAGGGCGTAGCTTGGTTGGCAAGAAAGCAGTCGTATTGGCCGGAACCGGCCCTGTGGGCCAACGGGCAGCCTACATGCTGGCACAAGAAGGGGCTGTTGTATCGATAACATCCCGCCATTTACAACATGCCGTCGAAACCTGCCAAGCCGTAAAAGACCGGTTCAACGTCGATTTGACTCCCGTTGAAGCATATGACCAGGAGGCCAGGGCAAAGGCAATCGCCGATGCCAATATCGTATTGGCAACGGGGGCGGCAGGAATTGAATTACTTACTGAAGAACATTGGCGGGATAACCCCAATATCGAACTGATTGCCGACGCCAACGCCACGCCGCCGCTCGGTATTGGCGGCACCGATATGATGGACGGAGGCATCAACCGGCACGGTAAAATAATCTGGGGGGCTATCGGCTTTGGCTCGCTCAAGTTGAACTTGCATCGGGCGTGCATTACAAAACTTTTCGAGTCGAACACCCAGGTCTTCGATGCAGAAAACATTTATGCCTTAGCAAAGGAAATGGCGTAGCCCTTACCTGAGTGGACGCTATTGGTCAAGCAACAACCCCTATGCTGCGGGATCTTGCAAGTAATATTTTTCAGGCGGGCGTAACCGCTGCCGCCCCCTATAAGGCAGTCCAACGCTGTTTAAAAGCAGAAAATGGTCGTTTAAAGATTTTATTAAACGAACCCGGCCAAAGCCGCACCGATTCCTGGTCAAAAATCCATTTGATCGCGTTCGGCAAGGCGGCTTGCCCGATGGTTAAAGCGGCTTTGGCTTGCATCCCCGCAAATCTGCTAGGCCGGGCGATTGCCGTCACCAATTACGAAAATGTAACCCCAATTGAAGGTGTTAACGTCATCGGCGCGGCGCATCCCTTACCGGATGAATCAGGCTATAACGCTGCAAAAGAATGCGCGGATATTGCCAAATGTGCAAAAGCAGGCGAACTGGTTTTAGCCCTGGTAAGCGGTGGAGGTTCCGCTTTAATCCCTTATCCGGTCGAACCGGTTTCGTTAGCCGAAAAAATCCGCACGACAGATTTATTGTTGGCTTCCGGCGCCAATATTAACCAGATCAATTGCGTACGCAAGCATTTGTCGCAACTGAAAGGCGGCGGCCTGGCGAGATTGGCTGCGCCCGCCGACATACATGCCTTAATCCTTTCCGATGTGATCGGCGACGATTTGTCGGTAATCGCCAGTGGCCCAACCGTCCCGGATGAAACCACATTTAGTGAGGCGATAGCTATACTTAACACCAAAAACATTTGGCAGCAAATACCCGAAAGTGTCCGATACCACCTGGATATCGGCCAGGATGGGAAGGTTGCCGAAACACCTAAGCCCAACGACCCTATCTTTACCAAAAGCCGCCACACATTGATCGGCAGTAACAGCATCAGCATCAATGCCATCATGGCTAGCGCTCGCGAACAGGGTTTTGTGCCGTACTTATACAGTGATACCCTATGCGGAGAAGCGAAAGGCGTAGCTGAAGACTTGTTGCAGCATGTAAAAAAACAAATCAGTAAAACCGGAAATAAACCGCTAGCCATCTTGGCTGGCGGAGAAACCACGGTAACCCTTAAGGGAAATGGCAAAGGGGGCCGCAACCAGGAAATGGCGCTGGCGTTCGCAATCCATGCCCAAGAACAGGGTTTACCTGGAAGCTGGGTGTTTTTAAGCGGCGGCACGGATGGACGCGACGGCCCAACGGATGCTGCCGGTGGCATAGTCGATTCAGGTACAATACAACGAATACAAGCCGCAAGCCTTAATCCCGCCAACTTGTTAGCAAACAATGATTCCAATACCGCGTTGAATGCCTCGCGCGATTTGCTGATAACGGGTGCAACAGGGACGAATGTCGCCGACTTACAAGTCTTGCTGATACAGAATTATTAATCAAGAGTTCATTTTTAGGAGAAAACCATGTTTAACAAATCAATGACTATCGCCGGATTCGATGACGAACTGTTCCAAGCGATTGAAGAAGAAAGGCAACGCCAGGAAGACCACATCGAATTGATTGCTTCGGAAAACTATTCCAGCCCCAGAGTACAGGAAGCGCAAGGCACTCTGTTGACCAACAAATACGCCGAAGGTTATCCCGGCAAGCGCTATTACGGCGGTTGCGAATTCGTCGATAAAGCCGAACAACTGGCGATTGACCGCGCCAAAGCGCTGTTCGGCGCGGATTATGCCAACGTGCAGGCGCATTCCGGTTCGCAGGCCAATATGGCGGTATTTATGGCGATGATCCAACCGGGCGATACCATTTTAGGTCTAAGTTTGGCGCACGGCGGCCATTTGACACACGGCGCCAAACCCAATTTCTCCGGCAAAATCTACAATGCCGTGCAGTACGGGCTTGATCCGATCACCGGTTATATCGATTACGATCAAGTTGAAGCCTTGGCGCTGGAACATAAACCCAAAATTCTGGTGGCTGGATTCTCCGCCTATTCGCGCATTTGGGATTGGCAACGTTTCCGCGAAATTGCGGATAAAGTCGGCGCGTATCTGGTTGTCGATATGGCACACGTTGCCGGTTTGGTAGCGGCAGGCGTGTATCCGAACCCTGTACCGATTGCCGACGTCGTCACCAGCACGACCCATAAATCCCTGCGCGGCCCACGCGGCGGCTTGATTTTGGCTAAAAGCAACCCTGACCTGGAGAAAAAAATCGACTCCAATATCTTCCCTGGCATTCAGGGCGGCCCATTGATGCATGTCATCGCTGCCAAAGCCGTTTCTTTTAAAGAAGCGATGCAGCCAGAATTCAAAACCTACCAGGAACAAGTCATCAGAAACGCCCGCGCGATGGCGAAAGTGTTCGTTGACCGTGGTTTTGATGTCGTTTCCGGCGGCACCGACAACCACCTGATGCTGGTGTCGCTCATCCCCAAAGGCATCACCGGCAAAGCCGCCGACGCCGCCTTGGGCAAGGCGCACATCACCGTCAACAAAAACGCCGTCCCCAACGACCCTCAGTCGCCTTTCGTCACCAGCGGCATCCGCGTCGGCACGCCTGCCCCGACAACGCGCGGCTTCAAAGAAGCCGAAGTCATCGATGTCGCCAACTGGATGTGCGATGTCATGGAAAACATGGAAGATGAAAAGGTGATTGCTACGGTTAGGGAAAAAGTGACAGCGCTTTGTAAGCGGTTTCCGGTTTATGGTTGACCGGAGTATTTTTGTTTAAATACCATTCCACATGTTATCTTTGCGCTTGATTCAGTTTGCTTTCAATTAAACTTAAGGAAGTGAATCTATGACCGAAAAAGATCCAGATTTATTATCTCTAGATGAAATCGAACGGATTGAAAAACTAACTTTGCGTTGGATATTTCAAGCAGTCAATGACTTCGGAATAGAGGCGCATGAAATTTTCCGAAAATCACCTGATAACGTTAAGGATATTGCTGAAGATATAACCCGAGAATTACTTGATAGGCTTTCTGGGTTCAATGTTCAGCAAAGAGTTTATGGAACAGTCGATTACAATAAAGAAAGATATGTGATTTTGACCGATCAAACTATTAGGCAAGCATTGTTTATTGATTCAAAAGCAGAAAAAGAAAATCGTTCGGCAACAATACAAATGTCCCAAACATCGTTACGAATTAAGCAAAGACGAACTGGGATTGAAACCGATGAAGAAGGCTTTTTGCCAGAAATATCTAAATTTGCCGGAAAGAATTATCTAACGACAACCTGCCTTATTCATTTTATGTATTATGACGATATTGACAAAACTCATCATTTAAAAGAGGTTACAATCGCTGCAATTCCGAATGGAAAATTACAAGGTATTTATAATCCTGATGTAGATGATGGTATTTGGTTGGCTGGAAGAAATGCACCGTCATTAGGGGAAGATTTTAGGGTAAGAGTAAGTTTTAGCAGATTAAAAAACAAAGCTCCTTGGCGTGTTCAAACACTTATGTATAACCAAGACAAACAAATATGTGAAGGGTTATGGCAATCGTAAACTTATTTAATTCCCTCGAGCCAAATAATATTTATCATGGCGATTCACGGCAATTACTTTCAAGAATCGAATCTGAATCAGTCTCTTTGAGCGTATGGTCGCCCCCTTATTATGTGGGCAAAGAATATGAAAAAGATTTATCTTTTGAGGATTGGAAAAATCTTTTGCACGATGTCATTAAACTTCATTTTCCAATTGTAAAACTAGGCGGCTTTCTTGCGATAAATATTGCAG
>JBGAWU010000268.1:0-4297 GCA_044227425.1 Methyloglobulus sp. | reverse complement strand
TATCGCGAAGAATTCCAGAGGGAATCAGATGCAAAACGGTCTTTTTGCCCTTGATTACCAAGGTATGGCCGGCATTATGCCCGCCTTGAAAGCGCACGACGGCTTGAACCTGTTCGGTCAATAAATCGACCAGTTTACCTTTACCTTCATCACCCCATTGAGTGCCTATAATAACGACGTTTTTTCCCATGTTTATTCCAAACTCAATCTTCTAATGCCTTAATTACCCAGCCCTGATTCTCTTGAACCAATACTGCATTACAACCCATCTCTTGTGCCGCACCAGTTTGTCCAGGCAATTGTTGGATTACGCAATGCCCTTTAGCGCGCAAATCCCTTATTGTCTCTTCATTAGCACCGTCGGTATCAAACGGCGCGAATATCCGCTGTGTTTCTTGGACTTGGGCGGTCTGTTTCCCCAACAATGCCAATACTTTCAAATCGGCGCTAAATCCGGTAGCCGGACGCGCCCTGCCGAAAACTTCGCCAATATTATCGTACCGTCCGCCGCGGGCGATCTCTCTTCCGATTTCTGGTACGAAGGCGGCAAAAACAGCGCCTGTGTGATAATGATAACCACGTAGTTCAGCAAGATCAAAATTGACCGGCAAATTTGGGAGGCGTACCGCCAATTTTTCAGAAATTTTTTCAATGTCGGATAATGCTTGTTGAACTGGGGCATCCGCTTTGGCTAGGGCAGTGCGGGCTTTTAGGAGTATTTCTTTGTCGCCGTTCAACTCGGGAAGTTTAAGCAGCATATCCTTTACTTCTTGTTTTACGTCAAGGTTGGTTAATAACTCCACAAGCTCGTGTTTGGCCTTGCGTTGCAAAATGTCGAACAGGTCGCTTTCAACCGCTTGATTTAAGCCTGCCTGATGCGAAAGCCCACGGAAAATACCGACATGTCCCAAATCGAGATGTACATTCAACAACCCCGAACAAGCGAGCGTTTCCAGCATTAAATTGACGACTTCGACATTGCTTTCAATACCGGCATGGCCGTAAAGTTCGGCACCAATTTGCATCGGACTTCTGGTTTTTTCTAAGGGGTCTCCCTTCGTATGTAAAACCGTGCCGGCGTAGCACAAACGGGTGGGAAATTCCTGTTTCAACTGATGGGCGTCCATCCGGGCGACTTGGGGTGTCATGTCCGATCTCAAACCTAACGTTTTTCCGCTGACCTGGTCGGTTAGCTTGAAGGTTTGCAGGTCTAGGTCGTGTCCCGATCCAGTCAATAACGAGTCGATAAAATCGATCATCGGGGTAATGACGAGCTGGTAACCCCAACAATTAAATAGTTGAAGGAGCCTGCTACGGAGATTTTCAAGATACTTTGCTTCTTCGGGCAATATTTCGTCGATACCTTCCGGTAATAGCCAGGAATCTTTTTGTTGCATGGTTTTCAGCGCCTATTCAAACAAAACGCCCCACTTGGGGCGTTTTTATTGGACTGTTTGTGGAATTGAACATTAGATGTTTGAATTTTAAACCCAATCCTGCATTCAGGTCATTCGTCGAAAAGCTATTACGCTTGCAAATACGCAGAAAAAAAGGGTTCAAAATACGCACTTAAAACCGGTAAACGGTGCTTTTTTGCCAATTGTCGTCTTGTTTTTGCGTCGTTCATGATGTTTTTCAACAATTTGTCAGCTGTTGGTTTATTTTCCCGAACCTTCGTTTTTAAAATACTTAAAGAAGTCTGAGTCGGGGTCAAGCACCATCATACTGCCGGTGCCGGAAAACGTTTTTTTGTATGCGTTCATACTACGGATAAAGGTAAAAAACTCAGTATCGGCGCCGAACGCATTCGCATAGATTTCAGCCGATTTCGCATCGCCTTCACCGCGCAATGTTTCCGCTTCTTTAAAGGCATTGGCCAAGGTTACGACACGTTGCCGGTCTGCATCAGCACGGATTTTTTCCGCCGCTTCAGAACCTTGCGACCTGAATTCGCGGGCTACCCGTTCGCGCTCGGCCTCCATTCTGCGGAATACGGAGCTACTGACTTCTTCCGGCAAATCGATACGTTTAACCCTGACGTCAATCACTTCGAGCCCCAGGTTGGCCGCGACCGGTTTCAAATTTTTAATCAAAATTTCACGGATCGCTTCACGGTCGGTAGAAACCAATTGTTTGATGTTACGTTTACCGAATTCGCCCCTAAAGGCATCTTTCGTAATTTGATCCAACCGGGAGTTTGCCTGTTCGCTTCGCCCGGAAACGACCGTATAGTATTTGGTTACATCACCTATACGCCATTTCACAAACGAGTCAACGATGACGTTCTTTTTTTCTAATGTTAGAAAACGTTCGGGTTCGGAATCCATTGTCTGGATTCTGGAGTCGAATTTCTTGACTTTGTTGACAAACGGGATTTGAAAATGCAATCCAGGTTCATAATCCGACTTTTGAATCTGGCCAAATTTGAATTTGATTGCTTTTTCGGTTTGCCCTACGGTAAAGAATGACATCGAAGCTACTAAAAAGATCGCACCGACAGCGACCAAGATTCTATTGTCCATCATTAACGCCCCCTTCCGTCACGGTCACGGCCGCGTGTTGACGGCCTATCTATCATTTGTGTTTGTTCGACATCGGCGGACGAACTCTTAATGCTCCGTCTTTCCGTGTTGCTTGAAGACTGAGGCGATATTTGTTCATCGGGCAAGGTTGTAGCCGATTGATGTTGTTGCACTAGCTTATCCAAAGGAAGATACAACATGTTATTTCCGCCTTTAACATCGACGACGACTGAGCTTGTTGTTGACAGCACCGACTCCATCGATTCCAGGTACAGACGCTTTCTCGTAACATCCGGCGCTTTTTTATACTCGTTTAACAGTTTGGTAAATCGGCTGGTTTCACCTTCAGCCTGGGCGATGACTTGTTCTTTATAGCCTTGTGCTTCCTGGATCTTCCGGGCTGCGGCGCCGCGTGCTTTCGGTACGACGTCGTTTGAATAAGCTTCCGCCTCATTGATGAAGCGCTGTTGGTCTTCGCGCGCTTTGATAGCATCTTCAAACGAGTTCTGTACTTGTTCCGGCGGTTGGGCGTCTTGCAGGTTCACGCTCGAAATCTGGATGCCGGAGTCGTACATATCCAGGGTTTTTTGAATTTCCGTCTTGGTTTGGGCAACGACTTCGCTACGTCCTTCCGTCAATACGAAGTCCATGTCACTGCCGCCGACGACCCCTCTCAATGCGCTTTCGGTAACTTGAATCAGTGTGGCTTTCGGATCGGCCAAGCTGAACAAAAAGGCTTTGGCGTCTTTCACTTGATACTGGACGGCCAGTTTCACATCAATGTAGTTTTCATCTCTTGTCAACATCAATGCTTCTTTGGGTACAGGAATGCTGCCTTGCGCCTGTCCGCCTGCGGAAGTGCGATAACCTATTTCGATAAATCTTTGTTCTTTAACGTTGATTTTTTCAACGCTTTCTACTGGAGCCGGAATATGCCAATTTAAGCCCGAATTAGTTGTTCCGATGTATTGCCCGAACCGGGTCTCAACACCTTGGAAGCCTTCATCAATGATGTAAAACCCACTCAGTAGCCATAGTGCAAATAAACCGGCGCCTATGTAGCCCATATTTTTCATCGCATTGCCGGATGAAAAAATTTGTGGTGATTCCCCGCCGCCGCCGGATTTACCGCTCCCGAAAAGATTACTTAATTTTTCTTGTAAGGTACGGATCGCTTCATCTAAATCGGGCGGGCCTTTTTGGTCTCCTTTACCACTCCAAGGATCTTTTTTATCGCCGCCTGGTTCATTCCAAGACATATGTGTACTCCATTTATGGATTATTTATATTTGTCACTCAGGTTTTTCGCTTTAAGACAGATAACGTCCATGGCTGCATATCTACGAAATCTAGTCATTGTATCGTAATAACGCAAATTCTCATTGTTAAAGTTCCCGTCTGAGTGCTTGATAACTTATGCAAGTTATTAGGGATCGATAATCCAAGGCCGCCATTAAACCAGTTCTTCGCTTGCCACCGATTTCAACAAGCCTAGGTATTTGTTATCTATCTCAATTATCAAATCGCAGCCGCCCGAGTCATTAATATGCTCGTCAATAATTTTTGCGCAAGAAAATAATTTGGCCCTGATTTCGCCTTGTTCGGGCTTTAAATAGCAGATCCGTTTATATTTGGACGGCGTGAACAACTCTGCCAGTGCATTCAACAATAAATCAATGCCTGCGCCTGTTTGGGCGGATAGCCAGACCCTGGTAGGGTTTCCCGACTCATCCCGGTCGATTCTAGGCTGCCTGTCTTCTAGCAAGTCGATTTTG
>JBGAWU010000267.1:0-4299 GCA_044227425.1 Methyloglobulus sp. | reverse complement strand
TAATGATTGACGGTATCGATCACGAGCCTGTTCTCTTCTATTGCGGTTTCAGGCTTGGAACGCTGGAGCGCAAGTTCAAACAGGGGTTTTAACAAATCGGCCAACGACAAGCGCCATGTAGGGTCGTGTTGACGGACAATTTCTGTTAGTTTTTTTTGGTAGTCGTCTGGACGGTCGTTTGAGATTTTGCTGTAAGTCAATAAATCGCGGGCATTGTCCAGCGTTTCCCGGCTAGGATGGTAGGTGATCGTAATTTTGTCGTTATCGATAGTAACTGCTTTAATTGGGTCAGTCGCCAGTAAGAAGTATTCGTTTAATGACGTGTTTTTAATCACGGATTCAATCACAAAAGCGGCAACCTTGGACGGCAGCAATAATTCTCCGGCTTTGAATTTGGTCAACGTCGGTAGTTGATTACCGTTTTCATGACCTAGCCTAAAACTGATGTTTACATATTTCCCCACGCTATTATCCGGCAGTGTTGCTGTGACTGCGAACCGGATTTTGTGGTCTTTTAAAGCGATATTCACTTTTCCTTTATTAAAGCGGTTTAATAAATAATTGCCGACCAAGTTCATGTCCGCGAGGGAAAGCTGTATCGTCCCGACTTCATCGGGCCGGGTTTTTGATCCTTCCCGCAGGATTTTTTTTGCCCGATTGAGGTCGGCTTGGGTCATCGACCAATTCAGTTCGTTATCCGGTTGGTCGCTAACTCCGAAAGCGATTAATAAAACAAGTACAACAAGTATGGCGGAAAAACATAAGAGCGGTATCCGCAAAAGTTTTTTTATCATCCGTCAGGATAACTCCAGTTTAAACCCGGCAGGCTTAAGGTAATCGGCTTCTTGATTTAAGTCTGCGTGCGTTAACGGCGATTGAAGCAGCCAATTATCCGGAAAGCGCAAACCTATCCTCGAATCGTTGATTTCAAATTTGAATGCAGGCAACTCGAATTCTTGGCGATTGCGCCGAAGCACAACGGCCAGTCGCAAGATGATGGTCATGAGCGGTGCCAGCTTATTCCAGGGAGCCGGTAAATCGTGGAAACGGGAAGGCGAAAACTTACGGCGATGGCAACGTACAATGGTGGCGAGCAACAGTTGGTCTTGCGTGGTAAAACCCGCCAAATCTCCATGTTCGATAATATAGGCGCTGTGCTTATGGTATTGGCTGTGGGCGATGTCGTGCCCGATCTCGTGCAATTCGCCCGCCCAATTTAGGAATTGCTCGACTTCCTGGTTATTGGGCAAAGGACAGCCTTCACCCAATTGTCCAAGCATCGTTTTGACAGTTTGCTTGATACGGGCCGCGTGTTTTTTATCGGTATGATAACGTTCCGCCAATGTTTCCACGGTTGCGGAGCGGATATCGTGGTCGTAGATACGTCCCAATAAATCCTGGATCAGGCCTTCCCGAAGTGCGCCATCCGCAACACTCATCTGTTCTATATCCAGGTACTTAAAGGTGGCGTAGGCGATTGCAACACCACCTGGAAATACGGGTAGGCGTTGGGGATCCATTTCCGGTAGGTTAAGCTCCCCGATGTGGGAACATTGCTTGATGTGGGCAACCAACAATTCCAGTCCTGACATGGTAATGCCGTTGTTGCTCCAGCCTTTAGCCTGTAAAACCTTGTCGATAGAGCGGTATGTCCCAGAGGAACCGATGGCCTGCTGCCATTGTTTGCGATGGAATTTTTTTTGGAAAGGTTCCAGTTTTTGCTCGGCAGACAAAATTGCTTTATTGAAGGCGTTTTTTGAAAGCTGGCCTTTGGGAAAGAACCGCTTGCTCATCGAGACACATCCCATCGTCAGGCTTTCTTTTTTAATGGGTTGGTCTTCCTTGCCGATGATATATTCCGTACTGCCGCCACCGATATCCACGACCAGTTTCAATTCCGCCGAGCTGCCGACACTGTGCGCCACACCCAAATAGATCAACCTGGCTTCTTCAACGCCTGAAATAATGTGGATTGGGTGGTTCAGCGCTTTTTCGGCTTTTTCCAGGAACTGGTAAGCATTTTTGGCGTTCCGTAAGGTATTGGTGCCGACCGCACGAACACTTTCGGGAGGAAAATCCTGGATACGTTGTCCGAACCGCTCAAGGCAGGCCAATGCCCGTTTTTGTGTATCACTATCCAGCACATTTTTTTTGTCGAGTCCATCAGCCAGCCTGACCATTTCTTTCAATCGGTCGATGGTTTGCAATTTGCCATTTGACAGGTTGCATACAATCATATGAAAGCTGTTAGAACCAAGGTCTACGGCTGCTACGCAGCGGGGCGGTATTTTGTGCATGGGAGTTCCGGTTTTATAACGATAAGGATGTTATCTGTTAAAATGGTTAGTTTTAGTTGTCCACAATTATTCAGTTATGCGGCATTCAAGCCTAATTTAACTGATTTGGAAATTCCCGTTAAGTAATAGTTGTGTCATGAAGGCCATATCCATCCAGAATCTTAAAAAAACCTATAAAAACGGTTTTGAAGCGTTAAAGGGTATCGATCTCGAAGTCGAAGCCGGCGATTTTTTTGCGTTGCTGGGGCCGAATGGTGCGGGCAAATCGACGGCCATCGGCATTATCAGCTCCTTGGTAACAGCGAGTAGCGGGACGGTCAGCGTGTTCGGCCACGACTTAGTGCGTGAACGCGAGAAAGCTAAAAGCTGCATCGGTCTGGTGCCACAGGAAGTCAACTTCAATCAATTCGATACCGTCAAAAGTATAGTCATGAATCAGGCCGGTTACTACGGAACGCCGCATAAATTGGCGTTGCAACGGACGGAACAATGCCTTAAACAAATGGATTTATGGGAAAAACGTAATAGCGTATCCAGACGTTTATCCGGCGGCATGAAACGGCGGGTCATGATCGCGCGGGCGATGGTACATGCGCCTAAGCTGCTGATACTCGACGAACCGACGGCGGGCGTGGATATTGAAATTCGCAGATCCATGTGGAAACTGATGAAGGAGGTCAACCAACAGGGTACAACGATTATCTTAACCACGCATTATTTGGAGGAGGCGGAAAGCCTGTGCCGGAATATTGCCATCATCGACCAGGGTAAAATCGTCGAGAATTCTGATATGGCGAGCTTGTTGGCGCGTCTGAATGTCGATCATTTCGTATTGGATTTGGCCGAACCGCTTAAAGTAACGCCAGCATTTGAAGGCTGTCATGTCGAGCAGGTTAATGAGAAGGTGTTGGAAGTTTCCGTGCCGAAAACAGTCGGGCTTAACCAGCTATTCAACCAATTAAGCGCGCAAAATATCAAAGTGCTGAGCCTGAAAAACAAAAGCAACCGGCTCGAGCAATTGTTTATGGATTTGATCGAATCCAAAGCCTCGCAAAAAAATGAAGACGCAAAAAAAACTCCGGCGCGTTTGGGCAACAAGGCAGGGTGAGGAAGTTCAACCATGAGTTACAGTATTGCCTTTAAAACAATCGTCAAAAAAGAAGTCTACCGCTTCCTCAGAATATGGCCGCAAACCCTGTTGCCGCCCGCGATTACAACGGCCTTATATTTCCTTATTTTCGGGAAGTTGATCGGTGGACGTATCGGTACCATCAGCGGCGTCACCTACATGGATTATATCGTTCCCGGCATCATCCTGATGTCGGTGATCAGCCATTCGTATTCGAATGTGGTCTCGTCGTTTTATTCCACCAAATTCCAACGCAATATCGAAGAATTGTTGGTCGCCCCTGTGCCGAATTGGGTGATTCTTTTCGGCTACGTCAGCGGAGGCATTTGCCGGGGCTTACTGGTAGGGCTTGTCGTCGCGCTGATTTCCATGCTGTTCGCCAAAATCGTCATCTTGCACGTTGGCCTGATGCTCGTCGTCGCCGTAATGACCGCCACCTTGTTTTCCTTGGCGGGTTTTATCAATGCGGTGTTGGCAGAAAGTTTCGACGATATAAGCATCATCCCCAATTTCGTACTCACTCCGCTCAGTTATCTGGGCGGCGTGTTCTATTCGGTAGACATGCTTTCCAATTTTTGGCAAAAGATCATTATGGGCAACCCCATCCTTTATATGATCAACGCCTTTAGGTTCGGTATGATTGGCGTAACAGATATAGACATCCAGTTGGCGTTTATGATGATTGCCGGGTTTATTTTGCTGCTGGTGGGATTTAGCCTTTATATGCTGCATAAGGGGACTGGAATTAAGAATTAATTTAAGTTTTTTGATGGGATAAATGTAATCGAGGCATATTGAATGCGAGTTTTGTTCATTCATAATAACTTTCCCGCCCAATACCGTCATCTGGCGACGGCTTTGGCAGCTAAACCT
>JBGAWU010000266.1:0-4330 GCA_044227425.1 Methyloglobulus sp. | reverse complement strand
AACTTTCCCGAATATGACACCGTCCAGTTCTGCAACCTGACTGAAGCCAAGAAAATCCTGTTAATGTCGCCTCAAGCCATCCGGCACATGCCCTGCAATGTCGTCACTTATCAATACCAGGGTAAAACCATCATCAGGACACATTTACTGCCGACAGATACGGACAAGCCTGCGCTCAACGAATTTTCAGGTAAAATGAACCGGATTTTGAAAAGTATCGTCGATTTTGCGGCGGAAGAATAAATTACGAACACAGTAACCCTGCCCCAAAAACCACTGAGTTTTGATTAAAAACAGGAAAAATAACAACATGACCTTACCCAAAACAACTTTATTGATGGCTTTGCTAACCGTATCGGCTTTATTGGGTTGCGCCTCGACGCCTGAACAAACCGAAACGGACAAAACCGTTGCCGAACCCGTTATTAAAATCAACGATTTCCCAACCCGCGACCGTGTCGAATACGTGTTGAATTGTGTCGCCCAACACGGCGGCCTAACTTTCATCACCCAATATGCCTGCGGCTGCAAAATCGACAAAATCGCCGAAAAAATGAGTTTCGCCGACTACGAAGCAGCGCGTACTTTTTCCTTGCTGAAAAGTACGCCCGGCGATGCTGGCGCCGTATTCCGGGATCCCAAACAATCGAAAGATTTACGGAAGCAATTGAAAGAAGCCGAAGCTTGGGCTGAGAAACAATGCTTTGTTAAATAAAAGCATTTAAAGTTCGGTAGTACCGAATAATGAAGATTATTGACGGGCATATAACAACCGTCCAAGTTTTTTAGACTGAAAAATAACCTATAAATATTTATTTTGGAACTCATACTATGAATTTGAATAATCCACAAAAACGATCCAACTTATCGGTTTTAATAATTTTCAATCTTTCAGTTTTTCTCATAAGTGCGTGCGCTACAACCACGGTTAAACAAGAGACAATCTCAGAGACAGAATCCTGTAACCGCTTACACGGCATCATTAAAGACCATCCCAATCAATTTGGCAGCTTTAAAAAAGCAAAAATCCTCCATAAAAGCTATGATTCTTGGACTGCCAATAAAATTATCCCAAGCGCCCAAGAATGTCAGGTTTGGGAATGGAGTACAGGATTAACTAATTATGCATGCGAATGGGAAGCTACGGGCGGTGAAGCCCAAGCCATTGCCAATTATGATGAAGCGTCAAGGATCGTTCAAACTTGTTTGGGAGATGCTTGGACGAACACGACCCATACGACCCAAAGCGGCGGCAAACAAACCATTTACAGTAATACCAACCTACCAACCGTCATCTCTATCCGTTATTTTAAGGATACCGGAGGATGGGATTTTTTAAACAGTTGGTATGACTCTATTATTATCGGCGACAAAAATAATTTGAAATCGCCGCTAAATTGAAATCCAAAGACCATATAAAACACGACCCATTCGGCGATAAAAAATATTGCGTTATTTTTTTCGCCGTTTCTTGCCTGTTTTAGCGGCAGTTTTCGATTTTTTTGATTTTGTTTGCTTTAACACCAAATCAAAATCGATTTTTTTATCGTCCAGGCTCACCCGCGCCACTTTGACCATCACGTTATCACCGATACGGAATTTGCTGTTGGTGCGCTCGCCTTTCAATTGATGGCTGGTCGGGTCGAAATGGTAATAATCCTGGCCCAAGCTACTGATATGCACCAAACCTTCCACATAGATTTCCGCTAATTCAACAAAAAATCCGAACGAAGTCACGGCGGAAATAATACCGGGAAACACGTCGCCGATCTTGTCCATCATATATTCGCACTTGAGCCAACTGACCACATCGCGGGTGGCATCGTCGGCCCGTCGTTCGTTGGCGGAGCAGAGTTCGCCTAGGTTGACCATGTCCGGAAATCCGTAAACGAAGGTTTCCGGTTTATTGCCTTGCAGACAATGCCGGATGGCGCGGTGCACCAACAAATCGGGATAGCGCCGTATCGGCGAGGTGAAATGGGCATAGGCGTCGAGCGCCAAACCGAAATGGCCTTTTAATTCAGGACTGTACACCGCCTGCGACATGGAACGCAGCAATACGGTCTGGATCAGGTGGCTGTCTGCCCGGTCTTTTACGGATTCGAGCAACGCCATATAATCAAGCGGCGTGGGTTTATCGCCGCCGCCGAGCTTCAGCCCCAACTCGCCCAAAAATGTTTTCAGGTTGAGCATCTTATCCACACTTGGGCCTTCATGGACACGCAACAGCTTGGGCATTTTTTTGGTATTCAAGTATTTCGCCGCCGCCATATTCGCGGTAATCATGAATTCTTCAATCAACTTATGTGCATCGTTCCGTACCGTGGGTACGATCTTTTCAATTTTGCGGTCGGTGCCGAAAATGATGCGGGTTTCCTGGGTATCGAAGTCCATCGCCCCGCGTTTTTCACGGCTGACGCGCATGACTTTATACAAGCCGTACAATTGTATGAGATGGGGTAATAAACCCTTGTATTTCGCGCCCAGTTCCTTATCGCCATCGACCAATATTTTTGCGACCTCCGTATAAGTCAACCTAGCATGTGAACGCATAAGCCCTTCGAAAAACCGCGACCGGGTCACTTTACCCTCCTGGTCGATCACTAACTCGCACACCATACATAAGCGGTCAACATCCGGATTCAGCGAACAAAGTCCGTTAGACAGAATTTCCGGCAACATGGGGATGACTTGTTCAGGAAAATAAACCGACGTGCTGCGTTTTTGCGCCTCCTTGTCCAGCGCCGTGCTTACTTTGACGTAATGCGAAACGTCGGCGATGGCGACCAACAGCTTCCAGCCTTTCGGGGTTTTCTGACAAAACACCGCATCGTCAAAATCCCTGGCATCTTCACCATCGATGGTCACTAAAGGCGTTTTCCGCAAATCGATACGGCCTTCCTTTGCGGATTCCGGCACATCGGGCGTCAGCGGCTTGATTTCTTCCAGTAAGTCATCAGGCCAAAAGTGAGGTAAAGCGTGGGTACGGATCGCCATCTCGATTTCCATGCCCGGTGCAAGGTGGTCGCCCAAGATTTCGATAATACGGCCGATAGGTTGGCGTTGTTTGGTCGGCTGTTCGGTAATTTCGGCGACAACAATTTGCCCCTGCTTAGCCTTACCGGCGCCGCCTTTCTGGATCAATACCGTTTGCGCTATATTTTTCTGATCGGGAACCACATAGGTAAACCCGTCTTCCTTATATAACCTGCCGACGATTTGATGGGTATTGCGTTCCAGTATTTCAACGACAGCGCCTTCCCGCCGTCCTTTGCGGTCGATACCGACGATACGCACCATCGCCCTGTCGTTATGCAGCAGCGGGTTCATTTCGCGCGGCGATAAAAACAGGTCGTCAGACCCGTCATCCGGCTTGAGGAAGCCGAAACCGTCAGGATGCCCCAATACACGGCCGACGATCAAATCCTTGTTGTTAACTAGGCAATATTGTTGCGCCCGGTTAAACAGCAATTGTCCGTCCCGTTCCATCGCCCGTAACCGACGGCGCAATGCCTCAAGTTGATCTTCCCCGGTAATTGCAAAAGCTTCGGCAATTTCCGCCCGCCGTAGTGGTTTTCCTGTGTGTTCGAATAACTGCAAAATGAGTTCCCGACTCGCGATGGGCTGTTCGTATTTTTCTGCTTCCCGTTTGAGATAGGGATCTTTTTTCGCGCTAAAAGTAACGTTTTTTTTGGACTTCGATGTCATGGACGTAATGAAAATATTAAGAGTGAAGGTCAATGCGCTGGCTTATCCGTTGAGAACGTCTTGAAAAGATACTTTTTTAACCCTAATCGCCCGTTTGAAAAATCGATGATTCATTTTGAAAAACCGCTTTTCCAGGACAGACATCTCCAATTAACTGGGGCTAGGTATTAATTTTCTGTCCAATATACATCAGTATAGATAATGGCGTTAAAATAGATAAGCGAAGTTGATCCAGGCCGCATTGACAAAATCAGGCGCGACGGGTATAGTTCGCCGTCTCTTCGCACACTGCGACCTCAGCCGAGGTGGTGAAATTGGTAGACACGCTAGCTTCAGGTGCTAGTGGGGGAAACCCCGTGAAGGTTCAAGTCCTTTCCTCGGCACTCATTTCTATATTAAAATACCTTATAAATTAAGGAAGATAGAAATAGAAAACCTCAATTGGAACAGCCAAAATGATACAAACTCTGATACAAAGAGTGATACATTATGGCTTCAAACCCAACTTACATTGTCAAAAATTCTTTTGGCATCTACACTTTCCAGTATAGATTTAGCTCTAGGCTCAGGAAAATTTGCCCTAGCCTTGCCCCATTGTTCAGGCGTTCATTGTCGACAGGAT